>DATDRO010000158.1:0-7685 GCA_035291685.1 Nitrospirota bacterium
TCGAAGCGGCGAGGGCTCGACCCGGCAGCACTTTCCCTTCGGCCGTGCTGCTTTGGAGTTCTTGGCGTCATAAGCTTTTTCGGGGGCGCGTCCACTGCGCCAGCGATCCGGGGCTGCCGGGCTTGTACCAGGGAGGGAAGCTCTTTTTGTACAACGTGTTGGGAAAAAAGAATATTCAGAACATTTGCTAAAGAATATTTGACAATACGTATTATAAGCCCGGGAGGCGGCATGAAAAACAGCGAGAAAGTCCTGGAGATCATCAAGCGGCTGAAAAAGGTGTACACGAACACGCCCCTGACGGTTCTCCGGTTCTTCAGCCCCCTGGAGCTGCTCGTGGCGACCATGCTCTCGGCCCAGACCACGGACGTGCTCGTGAACAAGGTTACGGAGGGCCTGTTCAAAAAATACCGGACGGTCCAGGCCTACGCTGATACCCCGCCGGAAAAGCTCGCGCAGGACATCCGCTCCGTGAATTTCTTCAACAACAAGGCGAAGAGCATCCACAAGACCGCGACATTGCTCCGGGAAAAGTTCAACAGCACGGTCCCGCAGACCATGGAGGAACTTACGACGCTGCCCGGCGTGGCGCGCAAGACCGCGAACATCGTCCTCTCCGTCGCCTTCGGCATCAACGAGGGCATTGCCGTGGATACTCATGTGAAGAGGCTCTCTGGGCGCCTCGGGCTGACGAAGCACGATGACCCCGTGAAGATCGAGCAGGACCTGATGCCCATCACGCCGCGGAAGGAGTGGGGCGATCTCTCTCATCTCCTGATCTTCCACGGCCGGGCGGTCTGTCAGGCAAAAAAACCGAAGCACGATCAATGCGTGCTCTACGACATCTGCCCGTCGAGGAATATATAGATCATGCTCTACGACTGCATCATCATCGGAGCCGGCCCGGGAGGTCTCCAGGCGGCGATTTACCTCGGAAGGTATAACCGGAAGGCGCTCCTCATAGACCGGGGCGGCGGCAGGACGAGACACGCCAGAATGATCGAGAATTTTCTTACCCAGAAGGCCATCTCCGGGAATGAGATCATCGACAGAGGAATAGAACAGGCGGAGAGTTTCAACGTCCAGGTAGAAAAAGGGATCGTTACCACGGTGACAAAGGGAGAGCGCTTTGAGGTTTCCACAGCAACGGCTGTCTACCGCTCAAAGTTCGTGATCGTCTCATCAGGAGTGTATGACCACTTCCCACCGATAGAAAACTTCCATAAATTCCTCGGGACCGGCCTGTATACCTGTGTCGACTGTGACGGGTACAACACAAAAGGGAAAAAGCTTCTCATCGTGGGAAACTCGGCTAACACGGTCCGGCTTGCCTTCGGCATGAAGCAGATATACACGGACGATGTGACCCTCATCCTCTACTCTTATGACCCGCCTGAAGGCTATAAGGAAGAACTGCGGGCCGCGGGGATCCCCCTCTTAAAAGGAAGCCCGATGAAGATCATCGGAGAAACATCCATAGAGGCCGTGGAAATGAAGGACGGCGCGCGGGTGCCCTGCGAGGCGATCATGTCAAATTTCGGGTACAAACTGAACGATGAATTCCTTTCCGGCCTCTCTCTGAAGAAGGATGTGAACGGTTTCAAGTATATTACAAACCACAACTACGAGTCTTCCCTGAGCGGTCTCTATATCGTCGGGCCCCTCAATACCGGCCACGACCAGGTCGTTATCGCTGCGGGAGAAGGCGCCGTGGCGGCTATCGACATCAAGTCGAGATTGCTGGAGTTGTAGTGGCTAAAAAGCTGCAGAGAGCGTGGCAAATAATGAAAGAGCGAAAAACAAAAGGAAGACGGAAAAAGGCCGTGCTCATCTATGATGGGAACTGTCCGGTCTGCGGAAAGACCGTGGCATGGATAAAGGGCAATGCAAAAAAGGGGGCGTTCGAGATGATCCCCTGCCAATCTGAAACCGTGCAACAACGGTTCCCTTCCATCAAGCAG
Organism: Nitrospirota bacterium; assembly: GCA_035291685.1. GTDB lineage: Bacteria > Nitrospirota > UBA9217 > UBA9217 > UBA9217 > DATDRO01. Next base: position 1,962 of record DATDRO010000158.1, read on the forward strand.
GCCGTCTGCATGCAGGCGATGCAGCTTGTGCTTCCTGACGGCACGGTCCTTTCGGGTGAGAAGGCCCTGCCGGAGATCCTGAAACGGCTCAGACGGTACAGTTCAGCAGCGGCCCTTTTTAAACTGCCGGGGTCCAAGACCCTTTCCCGGGCATTTTACCGGTGGTTTGCGGACAGAAGATACCATATTGCCGGGCTGCTTTTCCCGAAAAAGGAGAAGTACAATCGAAACAACAAATAAAGGACAATATCCATTGGAAGAGGTAAAATTCGAAGAAGTGAAACTGCAATTTCTCAAACCAAAAAGGCATTGATTACCGACTCATGGAGACTCCAGGGCGCCCTGTCCGCTGACTGAAACAGTTCGCACAGGGCGCGTACCCCGCCCTTTATTCCTCTTCGATCTCCGTTTACCGACATTTCCGATATCATCTGAAAATTACGACATTTGGCAAAAATTTTTGCTAAACTATCCTCATGAATCTCCGAATCCCTGGTCCGAATTCGACCGATTATTCACAAACCGGGATCGGAGTTTTTTTATGACCGCGCTCTCGCGGGTTTTTCCGAACAGAGATGGACACAGGTGGACGTTTAATTGAACAATAACGGATGACGACGTCAAAATCGAGGGAATTCAGAAGGGGGCAAAAATGGGGAAAATTAAAATATTCATCGTCATAGCCGTGGTTTTTTCGATGATAGTTTTATTTTCTGCGGCGGCGAGTGCAGAAAAAAGGATCGGTATCCTCACCTTCAGCGAAGAAGTTCGCTATAACGATACCCAAAGAGGCATTATGGACCAACTGAATAAAGACGGTTTTGGAGAGCCGGCAGTAAAGTTCACCATAGAAAACGCAAAGGGCAGTAAAGCAAAGGCGGCAGAACTGGTACAGAAATTTGTCGCAGCAAAGATGGATTTAATTATTACCATAGGCACCACTGCCACCATAGCCGTCACCCGGGAGATCAAGAATGTTCCGGTGGTTTTCGGCATGGTGTATGATCCCATAGAAGCGGGAATAGCCAAGGATTGGAAGAGTTCAGGCAACAACACTACCGGCGTCAGCCCTAAAGTCGCCATGTCAAAGCTCGTGAGCAGCTTGAAAGAGTTGGCGCCGGTAAAGAAGTTGGCGGTGCTCTACACGCCTGGTGAAAAAAACACGGAGATACAACTGAAAGAACTGCAGGAACTTCAATCAAGCTTACAGATAAAGGTCATCCCGATCATCATGGCAAAAAAAGAAGAAGTGGCCCGGACCCTGTCCGCGGTCGTACATACCGTAGACGCATTTTATCTTACCGGCAGCGGCGTTGTCGGCACAACAGTTCCGATAATTGTGGCTATCGCGAATCAGGCACATGTGGTCACGATAACCCATCTCGACGACCTGGTTGAAAAGGGGGCACTTCTGGGGATATGCGCAAATTCCAATCTTGTCGGCCATCTGGCGGGAAAGAAGGCGGTACAGATATTGAAAGGCGCCAAACCGTCATCTATTCCCATAGAAATCGAGAAAAAACTGGATTTTATTCTTAACATGAAAACGGCAAAAGCAGGACAGTTTCAGGTCCCGTTGTCTTTTATGAAAAAAGTGACAAGGACCATAGAATAACCTGCGAGAAAATCCTGTTTGCGGCGGGGATGGAGTGCTGGTCCATGTTCAGAAAAGAACTGAGAGAAAGCATCCGGTACAAATTTTTAAAGGATATATCCGTTATCCTTTTAATCAGCACCATCGTGCTGACTTCGGTCATTGCATTAAACGAAGAAAAGAGGTTCGAGTATTCCTTAATGACCAAAGGACGAAGTTTTGCGTCCTACATAGCCAAACTGAGCCTGGACCCGTTGATCATGAGGGACAGCATCGAATTGGATTCTTTGGTAAACGGAGCAAATAAAGATGATGAAATTGCATATACCGTTATCTGGGACGCACAGGGAAACCTCATTACCTCTCAATATGCGAGCGTGAACTATATGTTGCCGAGAATTCAAACGATCCTGTCAGAGTTATCGAAAGACAGCGAGGTGCCGGATATAATCACAGCCATCAAAAAGAAAGAGTCTATTATAGAACTTTCCGTTCCAATCGGAGTAAGCGACGACACTATCGGTACCGTCACTATCGGTTTGCTGGAATATAAGATCCATCAACAGATCGCAAGTACGATACTGTTTGTCATCGCGCTCAATCTGGTAGTAACGTTCGTGCTTGGATCAGTGTTGTTTATTGCTTCAAGAAAAACAATATTGGACCCGATCAGTGAACTTGGTTATGCCGCTGAGCGTCTTGCAAAAGGCGACCTGTCGACCCATGTGAAAATTAAAGCAGCGGGAGAGGTCGGGAGGCTCGTGGACAGCTTTAACAAGATGGCCCGGGACCTGGAAAAGACAACGGTCTCAAAAGAGTACGTGGATAACATCATCAAAAGCATGATCGACACGCTCATCGTCGCCTCGCCCGACGGCGTCATCAGGACCGTCAATCAGGCCGCGTGCGAGCTCCTCGGATATCGGGAAGAAGAACTGACGGGACAACCGATTAAAATAATATTTCCCGAAGATGGAGCCCGGGAGTTTGATGAATTCGTCAAGTATGGTTTGATGAAAAACACGGAATATACCTATGTGACAAAGGACAACAGAAAAATCCCCGTCCTTTTGTCCAGTTCCGTGATCTATTCCAGCGACGCCACGGCCCAGGGAATCGTCTGCGTGGCAGTGGATATAACCGAACAAAAACGTGCGGAAGCAACGCTCAAGCGTTCAAATGAATTTTCAAAAACCATCCTCGACAGCATGAACGATTCAATCACTATTATAAACACCAGTGATTACAGAATCGTTGCAGCGAATAGAGTTTTTCTGAATAAGTTCGACCTCAAAGAAGAAGAAATTATAGGAAAAACCTGTCATGAAATCACCCATCTTCGGCCTGATGTTTGTAAATCTCCTGATGATCCGTGCCCTCTTTTAAACACGTTAGAGACCGGCAATTATTCCCTGGTGGAACATGTGCATCATGTCTCTCACGATAAGAAGCATTATTTCGAGGTTTCCACGTCGCCGATAAAAGACGCTGTCGGAAAAGTCATTCAAGTCGTCCATGTAGAGCGGGACATCACCGAACGAAAGAAAGCGGAAGAGCAGTTAAAAAATTACTCGGAAGAGCTGGAAAAGATCAACGAAGAAATGAAGACCTTTGCCTACATCGTCTCCCATGATCTCCGGGCGCCGCTCGTTAACATCAAAGGATTTTCCGATGAGCTCGGCCGTTCGATAAAAGAGTTCACTCCCCTTCTTGAAAAATACCGGGAGCACGTCGACGAAGGAGAAAAACAGAAAACGGAAGAGCTCCTGAAAAAGGACATCCCCGAGGCGCTCGGCTTTATCGGCTCCTCCGTCATCAGGATGGATTCGCTCATCAGCAGTATCCTGAAACTGTCACGTCTCGGCCGGAATGAGCTCAAACCGGAGCTGCTCCGGACCGAAGACGTTGTTCAGACCCTCCTGGAATCCCTTATACACCAGATCAATATGCATAAAGCAGAGGTCACAGCAGGGCCGTTACCCAACATCATCATGGACAGGACCGCGGCCGAACAGATATTCGGCAATCTCCTCGACAATGCCCTCAAATACCTTGAACCTTCCCGGCCGGGGAAAATAGAAGTCACGGCGGAACAGAATGCCGGGGAATCAATATTCACAATTCGCGATAACGGGCGGGGAATCGCCAAAGAGGACACGCAAAAGGTGTTTGAACTGTTCCGGAGGGTGGGTAGGCAGGACGTACCCGGAGAAGGAATGGGGCTCACGTATGTCAAGACCCTCGTGCGAAGGCTGGGCGGCCGCATCTGGTGTGAATCGGAGCCGGGCGTGGGGAGCGTGTTCACGTTCGCCATTCCCGCCCCTGCCCCTGTACGCGTCGAGAAATAGAAAGACTTATCAGGAACGCGGAGGAAGACATGGACAGTCATCAACAGGTGACCATTTTACTGGTCGAGGACGATCCCGGGCATGCGCTCCTGATCGAGAAGAACCTGCGCCGGGCGAACATAACCAACACGATCGTCAAGCTTGACAACGGGCAGAAGGCCGTTGATTTCCTGTTCAATGACAAAGGCGGGTTTCGCGAACCGCTCCTGATCCTTCTCGACCTCAACCTTCCGGTCCTCGACGGTTACCAGGTACTCAAGACCATCAAGAACAATGAGCGCACCAAATGGATTCCCGTCATCGTTCTTACGACCACCGACAATCCTCATGAGGTCGCCCGGTGCTACGAACACGGCTGCAACCTATACATCACGAAACCGGTGGAGTACGAACGGTTTTCCGAGGCGATACAAGCGCTGGGGCTATTCTTCTCCGTCATCAAGGTCCCGGAAAAGGAGTGAACGGCATGGCGGACAATGCGGCAATACGCATACTCTATATGGAAGACGATCCCGGCCTTTCCCGGCTTTTGCAGAAACGCCTGCAGCAAAATGGATACGTAGTCGCTATTGCCGCGAACGGCGAAGAAGGCCTTGCGATGGTCGAATCAACACCGTTCGATCTTCTGCTCGTGGACTACAACATGCCGGTCTGCGGCGGCATCGACGTGCTCCGAACGCTGACCTCCAGGGGGTCATATCCCCCCATCATCATGGTGACCGGCAACGGGAACGAAGATGTGGCAGTGAAGTCGCTCAAGCTCGGGGCATCGGATTATATCGTGAAGGACGTGGAGATGAAGTTCTTCGAGCTGCTCCCCGTCGTCATCGAGCAGGTCATCTCCAAACAGCGGCTCATCAGGGAACGGCAGCAGATGCTCGATCAGATCCAGGAAAGCGAAGAGCGCTACCGGCGGCTGGTGGAACTCTCACCGGACGGGATCGCCATTCACGTGGATGGAAAGATCGCGTTCATCAACCCCGCGGGAACAATGCTTTTCGGGGCGTCACGCGCCGAGGACCTGACAAGGAAATCCCTTTTCGATTTTTTCCAGTCCGACCGCAGCCAAACCGTCCTTGAATGGTTGAAAAAACTGGAAGATCACGGCGAACGGGTGCCGTGGGTGGAAGGGAAATTGGTCCGCCTCGACGGCAAAGGGGTCGATGTGGAGATTGCAGGAATTCCCTTCATTTACCGGGAGAAGCCGGCGGCCCAGTTCATCATTCGAGATATCACCGAGCGTAAGATAGCGGAGCAGCGTCTCGCATACATGGCGCTTTATGACACCTTGACGGGACTTCCCAACCGCACGCTGTTCTTTGATCGTATGGACCAGCTCCTGGCCCTGGCAAAGCGCAATACGTACATTCTGGCGGTCCTGTACATGGACCTCGACGGGTTCAAGATCATCAACGATACCATGGGACACGATGCGGGAGACCAGCTCCTGAAAGAAGTGGCCAAGAGGCTGACGAACAGCACGAGAAAGTCTGACACGGTGGCGCGCATGGGCGGAGACGAGTTCATCAGTATCTGCGCAAAGATCGTCGCTCCCGAGGATGCGGGGGTCATCGCCCGAAAGATCATAGCAGCACTGTCAAGACCGTTCGACTTGCAGGGCCGTGAGTTGACGATCAGCGCGAGCATCGGCATCAGCCTCTATCCCCGGGACGGAGACGACGGCGAGACCCTGCTCAAGAACGCGGACACGGCCATGTACCTCGTGAAGGAGCGAGGGAAAGGCGGGTTTGAGTTTTATTCTGATATGGCTACACTATGATC
>DATDRO010000159.1:0-4063 GCA_035291685.1 Nitrospirota bacterium
CCCAGGTCCATGACGCGAAGTTCCATGCCGATGGCCTTCGACACCCGCGCTGCAGGGGTGCCCAGTTCTTTTCCAAAGCTCTTTGAAAAGGCCGTGGTAAAATAGAGCCCCACGACCTCGAAGCCCTGCTCCATGACCACCCGCGCGGCCAGTACGCTGTCCAGGCCGCCGGAGATGAGTGCAACCGCTTTCCTGCTCACGGCAAGACCTCCCGGCTGAATACTACAGCAAACGCATTTAATGTTGTTACATGTTGAACAATGTGCAATTTATCTTAAAATCCCCCTTCATCCCCCTTTTTCAAAGGGGGAGATTCCTGTGCAACATGCACATGGGTTACATTTTAACCTATGGACATGGGTTACACTTTTGTTAACTTAGGCTCCACTTTTCCGAGCCTTGCGTCGAGAATAGCGATAGGATGGAAACCGAAGCGGATTTCATATTTTCCATCTGCTGCCTCGACAAGACCGACTCTTTCTCCGGCCAGAAGCTCGGAGATGAAATAGTAGTTTCTTTTAAAACCGATTTCACCGCCATGGCGGACGATTCGGACCTCGACGCCGTGGTCGTACTCAGGTTCGCGGAGTTTTTCCGGGAATCTCCTGGGTGACAGCACATAAACGCTCGCGGGCGTCTTTTTGTCGAGCGCCTCATGCGGTCGGTCGTAATTGTATTCGTGCCGGAACTCATCGAACCGGAGCTGTTGGCGGTCCATGTCCGACTTGGGCGGCTTGGCCGTGTCCTGCTTCAGGGTACGGTGCATCCGCTCGTGACGCCCGTTTTGCTGGGGCTTGCCGGCTTTTATTCGTTCCGGCCTGATGCCGAGCTTGATCCACCAGACCGCCAACCGGCTGAGACCGGTTACCCCGCGCCCGGCGAACGGCGTCCCGTTGTCGGTGCGTATGGCCTCCGGCAGGCCGCATTCGCGGAACGCCCACTCGAACCATGGCCGGGTGTCCGCGTAGCAAGGAGAATAAAGGCCCTTGCACGTAAGCAGGTAACGGCTCATGTTGTCGGTCATGGTCAGCGGATAGCACCATCGGCCGTCGCCTGTCTTGAACTGGCCCTTGTAGTCTGCGCTCCAGACCTTGTTCGGCGCGTCGCAGGCCAGAAAAGGTTGACTGTATGGCGGGGTCCTCTTGCGCAGCCGCCGATCCTTGACGAGGCCCCGTCTTTTGAGCCATTTCTCGGCTGTACACATGGACGGCCATTGGATCTGGGGCTGGCGCACGTTTAAGAAGTCTAACAGCTTCTCGGGACCCCAGCTCATGTGCAACAGCTTTGCTTCAACCAGACGGCCAATGATTTTCTCGTCGGTCTGGTTCGGATGATTGATCGGAGCGCGACAAAGTTCTTTTAGGCCATCCAGGCCGAGTTCGTCGTAACGCTTGATCCATTTGTAAACGGTCTTGCGGCTGACTCCATAAATAACAGATAGCTCGGTGACATCGTAACCGGCAAGCCGGTCGGCTATTAACTTTAAACGCTCTTCCATGGGCTCCGTCCTTTTCCAGGGCATGGCATAGTCCTCCTTGCCCTGAAGTTTAACGTGTTACCCATGTCCATAGGTTCATTTGTTACCTATGTTAGCATGTTGTACCTTCCTTTATTCCCCTCTTTGGAAAAGAGGGGTCAGGGGAGATTTCGCAAAACCACGATCCCGAAAATCACAACTGCGCCGAAAGCGATCCCCATCGCATACCACCGCACCTTGCCGGTCTGCGTCCGGCTTGCCGCAAAATGGAGATAACGATTGAGCCACGCGATCCCACTGTAGATAAGATCGATAAAATCGCTTTTGTTAATGCGCGCCGCCCATACAAAGGGCCGGACAAAGAGCATATCGTACAGTTGATCGAATCCCCACCCGGAGAACCAGAAGGCATGCACTGCCGCACCTGCTCGGGTCTTGACCATGCTGTCGACAGTTTTCCGGTTTTTCAGGAACAGAACGTAAGCAAGGAATATCCCGGCCAGCGATGTGAGCGACGCGATGACCTGGAACAACAGTTCGCTTCCTGCCGAATCGTGTGAAGATACAGCTGCCGGCAGGACGCTCTGCACGAAAGACGAGAACAGGGGCTTGCCGCCGAGCGTATCGGGCAGTTCTACGAATCCGCCGACGATCGAAAACACAGCCAGTACGACGAGGGGCGTTACCATGCGCATTCCGGGCTTTTTACTCACCGGTGTTATCACTCTTCCAAAGAACGTGATGAAGACCATGCGGAACGTGTACACGGAAGTTATCAATGCACCGGCCAGTCCGGCTGCCCAGAGCCAGGGACTTCCCGACTGAGACGTTAGCGCCTGCCAAAGGATCATATCCTTGCTGTAAAATCCCGCTGTTACGAGCGGCAGCGCTGACAAGGATGCGGCCCCGATGAGGAAGGTCCAGAACGTGATCGGGAGCTTTTTCCTGAGACCGCCCATCTTGAACATATCGTGCTCGTGATTGAGCGCATTGATGACGACACCGGCGCCGAGGAACAGAAGCGCCTTGAAGAAGGCGTGGGTCATAAAGTGGAAAACGGCGGCGGACCATGCCCCCACGCCGAGGGCGAGGAACATGTAGCCGATCTGGCTGATCGTGGAATATGCCAGGACGCGCTTGATGTCCTTTTGCGTGAGCGCGCTGAAGCCCGCCATAAGAAGCGTCAGCGCGCCGATAACGGCAACCGCTGTCTGCACGTCGGGCGCAAGACTGAACAGCGCGTGGGTGCGGGCGATGAGATAGACCCCGGCGGTCACCATGGTCGCCGCGTGGATGAGCGCGCTCACCGGCGTCGGACCTGCCATGGCATCGGGCAGCCATGTCTGGAGCGGGAGCTGGGCCGATTTTCCGACCGCGCCTCCGAGGAGAAGGGCCGCGGCGGCGACAGCCAGGGTCGAACCCATTGGCCACTGCACAACCGCCCGCTGCATTGCTTCCTGGATCTGGAGCGTGCCGAGGTCCTTGAAGATCAGGAAAAGCCCGACGGCCATTGCCGTGTCCCCGACGCGCGTCACGACGAATGCCTTGCGCGCGGCGTATCCGTTCGCCGGGTCCGCATACCAGAAGCCGATGAGGAGATAGCTGCACAGGCCTACGCCTTCCCAGCCGAGGTAGAGGAGCAGGAGGTTGTCGGCCAGAACAAGGGTGAGCATCGAGCCGACAAAGAGGTTCATATAAGCGAAGAAGCGGCTGTATCCCTCTTCGTCGAGCATGAACTCCGCGGAATAGAGATGGATGAAAAATCCCACGATCGTGATGACGAGGACAAAGACAAGCGACAACGCATCGAGAGAGAACGCGATCGACGGCGAGAAACCGGCGACATCGATCCACGTCCAGAGCGTCTGCGACCAGGCATTGCCCGCAGGCGGTGAACCGATAAAACTGATGCCCGCGAGTACCGCGACGAGCGCGGACAGTCCTACCGAGCCCACGCCGATGAATGCCGTGACGGAGCGCGAGACCCGGGGGCCGGTCAGGAGGAGCAGGAGAAAACCGGCAAAAGGCAGCGCAGGTATGAGCCAGAGAAGTTCGAGCATAAGGGACCACCCAAGTCAAAATGCAAATTGCAAAATGAAAAGGAGCCGAGAATCATTTTAAAATCTTGTAACTGCTCAGACACTCAGGTCTGCCGTGAGCGACGGCGAAGTAAGCGTGCCGTGTATACCCGAACTAAGGCCACATCGGACCAAACAGCGCGTGCGACTGCCTGCCGGCAGGCAGGAGCGTAAGCGATGCGGGTATAAGCTATCATATATCTCGTGGCACAACGTCTTATAGCACGCTATGCGCCGGAGCGAATGGCAGACCTGAGTAGTTACAATTGCCATTATCCGTTCATCTTATCGGCGCAGTCTGCGTCCAGCGTCTGGTACTGACGATAGAACTGTAGCACAAGGGCAAGGCCGACCGAGACCTCCGCAGCAGCCATGGTCAGGATGAAGATGAACATGACCTGTCCGTCGGCCTGCCCCCAGCGCGAGCCGGCAACGATGAAGGCAAGCCCGGCCGCATTCAGCATGACCTCTATGGACATGAGCATGAAAATGATGTTGCGTCGTGTCA
>DATDRO010000160.1:0-3162 GCA_035291685.1 Nitrospirota bacterium
AGCAGGGGAAATTACCTTCCGCCTTCTGGATATCCCGGATGATGAGTGCCTGGTCTTTCTGGTTGCCCACCCTAATGCCCTTCGCCTTGGCCATCGCCTGGACTTCCTGAAGTTTCATTATGACCTCCTCCTTGATTCGCCTCCGGGATTCCGCTCGCAGTCTAATACTATAGTTGCTTGCTGAAAAAAGTCAACACTCCAGCATGATAAAAAGTTAGCACACAGAAAAATAATGTCAAGGGTGGGCAAAGAATAACGGCGGACCATTACTGTTGAAGAGCGGCGTTCTGTGACGATGATAGCGAACGGCTTACACCATAAGCCCGGAGGTGAAAATCGCCCCTCTTTAAAAAAGAGGGGCCAGGGGAGGATGTTACCAAACAATGTCGATCAAAACACCATCTCCATTTCCACATGCCGGGTCTTGACGACATCCCTGAGCTTATTGAGCGCCTGGGTCTCGATCTGCCTGACCCGCTCTCTCGTGATCCCGAACTGCTTGCCGATCTTGTCGAGGGTCTTGGGATCTCCGTCGGTCAGCCCGAAACGCATCTCAATGACCTTTTCCTCGCTTGACGTCAGGAAGGTCAGCCACTCATCGAGGTACTCCCGCCTGCGGATATCGTCGGAATAACTTGCGGGCGAGACCGCGGCGTAGTCCTGCAGAACGTCCTCGAGCTTGTCGTCCACATGCTCGCCGATGATCATGTCAAGGGAATAGGTCTCGCGCAAGACCTGCGATATAAGCCGCGCCTTTTCAACTTTTATATTCATTTTTTCTGCGATCTCTTCTATATGCGGTTCCCGTTCCAGTTCCTGTGTCAACTTGGGCACCGCGCGGCGGTAGGCGTTCACGGTCTCGGCAACGTGCACCGGCAGGCGTATGATCCTGCTCTGATTGACGATCGCCCGCTCGATGGCCTGCTTGATCCACCATGAGGCGTACGTACTGAACCGGAAGCCTTTCCGGTAATCAAACTTGTCCACGGCCCTTATCAGGCCGAGGTTCCCTTCTTCGATGATGTCGGAAAAATCTATTCCCCGGTTTATATATTTCTTGCCGATGGCCACAACAAGCCGAAGGTTCGACTCAATCATCTTTACCCGGGCTTTCTGGTCGCCCTCGGAGATCCTTTTCCCGAGGTCCTGCTCCTCCTGAAAACTCAGGAGAGGGGACTTCCTGATCTCCTTAAGGTAATACGATATCGCGTCCCGGCTGGCCTGCGTCTGACGTTCGCCGCTGTCATTGACATCGTCTTCGTGGTTTTTGCCCTCGAACTCTTCACGCTCTTCACGGTCGGTCTCGCCGAACATCAGGTTATCGATCGATCTCTTCCACATATGCATGCCCCCTTCCCCTCTGGTGTAAAAAGTGCGTTCACTCCGATAGAGAGCCGTCACTCTCATCCCTTCGAATAGCGGCCTGAAACTGCGTCCGGTGATCGTTTGTCAGCAATTCTGCCTAACGGAGCTTATCGGAATAATATCGGCATCGTTCAGCAATTGACTCCTTTATGAATAAATTCATCAAAAGGCATCACTTCATCGTTCATGCCGAACAATGGCCCCTCATCCTGTGCTGCGCAGTAGAACGGACAAACCTTATATCTCGTGCTTTTACAATATTCCCCGAGTTCAAATATGCTCGGCACATAGACCTCTCTGCGCGCAGAACAGGAGAACATGTACCTTCCTTTTAAGAATAGGCATTTCATGGCTTCCTCCTGTGGAAAAGCTCCTCCCCGCGAAGCACCTTAGAGCATACTCACTGTTGCAGTGCCGCCGGAGCCGGCCGGACCTCGAAGAGATTCGGCGAGTGCCGCCATCACAATCCGCTCGAATTCTTCTTTCGTCACCGGCTTGTTGACATACTCGAACACGCCGAGACTGAGCGACTGAAAATATGTTCCTATGCCTCCGAATGCGGTGATCATGATCACCGGGACCGACGGAAGGACCCGTCTTAGCATCGTGATGAACTCCAGGCCGTTCATGCCCGGCATCCGGTAATCGGTTATTACAAGGTCCATCCGGTCGCCTTCGCGAACAGCAGACAGGGCCGACTCCCCGTCAGCCTTGGCGATGACCTTGAATCCCATATCGTTCAGGATCTCTTCGTAGCTTCTCCGGTTCTCAGGTTCATCTTCCACCAACAGTATGGTCTTAATCTTTTCCCCCATGTTCAAACCGGCGCATGACACTTTTTTTCTCTTCAGCGCGGAGCGCTTACGCATTGCCGTATATCCTTGTCTGTCTGAATGAATCTCACGTAAAAAGAACATTTCGTGTGGTCTTTGCTCCTGCAGTATTCCACCACCTGAGCGAGAGTCGGGATATGGCGTTTATCATTCGCGCGGCACCGGGACACGACTCCTTTCGCTAAATGAAAGCACTTTACGGTATTCGTCAGCGCAATATCCACTTTTTCACCCCTCCCTTCGTTCAGCGTGGACAATAAATCAGGAAACAACCGATAACCCTATCTGTGTATTAGCTTATCGTGCTACGATATGATGTCCAGCGGCTCCGGTCAGAGGGACTGAAACAGCAAACCGGCCTTCGAGTTCATGCGAAATCACATGCGCCAACTCTTCATAGTCAAATGGTTTCTCAGTGCAATGGGATACACCCAGAGGGCGAAGTCTTTCCGCAACATCAGCGGTATAAACACCCGTCATGACGAATACGGGGATATGAGGATAGATCTTTTTCGTATGCTCAATAAGCTGATAGCCGTCCATGACCGGCATGCTCAGGTCGGTCAGGACAAGATCAACGGGCACTGACTCCATGATCTTCACGGCCTGCATCCCGTTTTCTGCGGTCAATATAGTGTAATCCCTCAACAGGATGCCAAAGGTCGTTGCGAGCCCGTCCAGGATGAAGGTGTTGTCGTCTACGATGAGAATGTTCTTCATAATGCGCTATATATAGCAATCGGAATGCCAAAGAAGATGGGTTTTAAAAGTCTTGAAGATTAAATGAGTTAGGGAAATGCGAAGGGCGGGAGATTTCAGAAACAGTCCATCCTGAGTGGGTCATATTGAACCAGCAGCCTATTTCAGGCCGTAATCCCTGATCTTCCTTTTGAGCGTTGAGAGGGATATGCCGAGGACCTTGGCTGTTTGGGTAATGTTGCCGGAAAGTCTGGTGAGGGCCTGC
>DATDRO010000161.1:0-2263 GCA_035291685.1 Nitrospirota bacterium
AACAGGACGGTGGGCATAACCGTGCCGGCTACGACCGTGTGCGGAAGGGGCCAGAACAGGACCAGGAGAGGATTCATGATAAAGCCGCCTCCCGCGCCCATCAGCACCCCGAATATGGCGATCACCAGGGTCAGAAAAAAAGGACCAAAGAGGTTCAGGCTGGTCCCCCCATTCGTGAGGTACAGGAGCGGGAAGCTGATCTTGTTCTCAAAGGTCACGGGAGCGCTTTTCATGCCCTTGCCCGCGACCGCCGTGATCGTATAGATGCCCGGAGCGAGGCCCCTGCGGATCTTGATCTCCGCCTTATATACACCGTCAGGCGCCGTCTCAACGTCAGCCGAGAGGACCTTGTCCGCAGACCGGAACCGGGCCTTCACGAGCTGCATTGAGCGTTTTGTGTTTTCCTTGGCGTCCATCCCGGGCTGGAGCTTTCCCCGTGAGCCGATGATGCTTCCGAGCAGGGTGGCCTGGTATTTGTCGATGGTTATCTTTGCGGGCACTGCATACGCGATGTCGGCTCCCATATCCTCCAGCGCCTTGGAGTATGACCAGCTTTTCCCCTCTTTCCTGATCTTGTCGAGAGCCTCTTTCCGGTCCTTGGGCGCAAATATTTTGTAGTACGCGGGCATTTCGTGGGTCATGTAGAGCAGGTACGGCCTCTTGCCCGTTTTCTTGTCCACATCGGCGTCGAACCGTGAGGCTCGAACCTTCTTCTCAGAGTAGACTTCGAGGTATACGGCCTTGCCTCTGGGCGCCTTGCCCGTAACAATGATCGTGCCGCCATTCTTCACCGAACTCTTGTCGATCTGCACGGTGATCCTGGACGAAGCTTTCCGCGCAGAGGGCTTTTCAGTCGCGGATTTCGGCTTACTCTGGCCGTTGCTGACCGCAAAGACCATAAAGACCGCCAGGAGAGCCGCTGCACAATAAGAGAAGTTCCTTTGACTCATACCCATGATCCTCCTTGGAGTTTTATTTGATGTATGTTAATGAACTGTTCGGGGAACTTTTCAACTCAGGCTATTACCGCGCAATTTTCAAGAAACAACGTAATGATAGCAAAAGTATTATGAAACGGCAACTGAAATAGCTCATTGATCATGTTTTTAAAAAATACGACAGAATCTCCTTGACGGGAGAGTGGGACTTTGCTATATTTTGCCTAAGTTTTCATACCCTTTGTTTTCATGATACCGGTAAGCTTTTGTGTAACGTCGTAGTGGCGCTTTCAAACCCATATGATGATGAATAACACTATGCGCTTTACTTATCATGATTATTTTCTTCTGCCTGAAGAGAAGCGCGCCGAGATCATTGACGGCGACCTCATCATGGAGCCTTCGCCCGGCTACGGGCATCAAGTCGTCGTCAAAAATATCGTGAAACTTCTCGATCGTTACGTCGGGCTGCTTAAGCTCGGCGTGGTGGTCCCCTCGCCTGTTGACGTCATCCTCTCGGAAGACAATATAGTTCTGCCGGATGTGGTCTTCATCTCGCGGGAGCATTACGGAATCATCCGGAAGCAGATCCACGGCGCGCCTGATCTGATCGTGGAGGTGATCTCCGCGCGGCACGCGGGCCGCGACCGGGAGCTCAAGATGAAGCTCTACGCCGGCTCCGGCGTGGCCGAGTACTGGATAGCGGATCCCGAGACCAGGACCGTGGAGGTCTACAGCCTGCGGCGAAGCGTTGCGGCCGGGCAAGGAGTTCCTCTCAGGAGAGGTATGTACTATGAGGTGCACGGGGTGTTCGGCCCCGGTAACACGGTCACCTCGAAAATCCTTGCGGGGTTCGAGGCAAAGACGGACGAGATGTTCGCAAAACCATTTTGAGAAAGGGTCAAAGCAGTTCCTTGACCCCTGACCCTTGCCCCATGACCCTATTAGTTTATGTTTTCATTTAATCTTGAAAGGGGGGATGTGGAAGCTTTATGGTTCTGTCTTAGAAACACGTACCATCGTTTCAGCATTGTGAGGTTAAAAACCGTTCCGGGCATTCGGAACAAACCAAACCAAGGAGGAAAAACGATGAAGAAGATTCTGGTATTACTAATGATTTTGGCACTATCGTTGTTCGGCGTCAGCGCCGCCTTCGCGTACGACGTGAAGGTGGACGAAGACACCTATGCAAAAGTGGGCGCAAAAGTACAGATCCTGATCAAGGATACCGACAACACCGGTGGTACGTCGAACCAGACCGATCTCAGCCTGCCGAACGCCCGTATCTATTTCGCGGGCCAGGTGACGAACATGGTGAAGTTCGG
>DATDRO010000162.1:0-2620 GCA_035291685.1 Nitrospirota bacterium
CGTCCCGGGAATGGCGATCGCCACGGATTCCAGATTCCTGAATGCCTGGGGCCTTGCAGTGGGCCAGGCCGGGCCTTGGTGGGTCGCGGTTAACGGCACCGGGGTCTCAACGCTCTATACCGGAGAAGGTTTCCCCATGCCCGCTTTCAGTCCGCTCGCGGTCAACATTCCCCCGCCCGCCGGAGTCACCATGGGCACGTCAGCGCCGACGGGCGTCGTTTATAATGGGGGTTCGGATTTTGCTCTTGCGCCGGACCAGCCTGCGCAGTACATCTTCGTGACCGAAGACGGTACGATATCGGGCTGGAGACCGGATGCGGCCGGTTACAATCACAACGCCCTCCTCATGGCAGACAACTCGTCCGACTCCGTGTACACGGGTGCGGCCATAGCACGGAGGGGCGGCGAAAGTTTCCTCTATGTGGCGAACTTCCGCAGCGGCACTGTCGACGTCTTTGACTCAAGCTTCAGTCATATCATACTTTCCCAGGGCGCCTTCACTGATCCCGAAATTCCCGATGACTTCGCACCCTTCAATGTGCAGAACATCGACGGCGACCTATATGTGGCCTTTGCGCAGCGGGATACCGGCAACTACAATGCGACAGCAGGCATCGGGCTTGGGTACGTCGACGTCTTTGATCCGAGGGGAGATTTGCTCATGCGATTGCAGCCGGGGCCCTGGATGAACGCGCCCTGGGGCATGGCGCTCGCACCGGAGGATTTCGGCTCATACAGCAATCAGCTGCTGGTAGGGAATTCCGGCAACGGCACGATTTCGGTGTTTGACCCGGAAACCGGGGCGTTCAAAGATTTTCTCAGAGATGCAGGGGGAGGTCGTATTGCCATTCAAGGGCTTAAGGGTCTGAGCTTTGGCAATGGAAGGCTGGCAGGGCCGGTAAACGCTCTCTACTTTACTGCGGGCATCTACGGCAGGCACGGACTTCTCGGCTCTATCACGCCAAGCCAGGCTCCTCAAGGAATGGCGCCGGCCTATCCGGGGATGGCGCCGACCTATCCGGGAACCGGATATTAGGCCCCCGAGTGATTGGACACCCCTATTGAACCGGCAGCGGGGAGCTTTTTAAACCTCTTTTTTCTCACATTTTTTCTGCGTCCTGATCTGTAAATCGTGCTCTATTTTTCTTGTCATTTTCATTGACCTGTAGTAGTCTCGATATTCCGTGACATTCTATCCCATTGACAACATTCTGCCGAAGCTGAAAGAGGCCGTTATCCAAAACCCCTCGGTCGTTCTGCACGCGCCGCCGGGGGCAGGGAAGACCACCCGTGTGCCTCTCGCTCTGCTCGATCTCTTCCCGCCCGAACAGGGCCGCATCGTGATGCTCGAACCGAGGCGGATCGCCGTTGTTTCCGCCAGCCGCTGGATGGCGCAATCGCTGAACGAGCAGGTCGGAGAAACGGTGGGATACGCCATACGGTTCGACACGAAAATGAGCGCGAAGACCCGGATCGAGGTTGTTACCGAGGGCATCCTCACCCGCCGCATCCAGTCCGACCCGGGCCTCGAGGGCACGGCAATGGTCATCTTCGACGAGTTCCATGAACGGAGCCTCCATGCCGACCTGGCGCTCGCGCTCTGCCTCGATGTCCGCAAGCAGCTGCGGCAGGACCTCAAGATCCTCGTCATGTCCGCCACCCTGGACTATGGCCCTATCAGCGCGCTCCTCGGCAACGCGCGCGTTATCGCCTCCACCGGAAAGATGTTCCCTGTTGAGGAACGCTATCTCGAGGAGAGGCCCGGTCACTTTTCTCTTCGTATGACAGCGGCGGTCAAAACAGCATTAAACGAGACGAACGGCGATATTCTCGCCTTCCTTCCCGGGGCCGGCGAGATACGCGCTTGTGCAAAAGAGCTTCAGGAGTCTCTGAATATACGGGAAGGCCGCATTTCCCTTCATCCGCTCTATGGGGACCTGCCCTTCGAAGAGCAGGAGCGGGCCATCATGCCGTCAAGGGACAGGCGCAAGATCGTCCTCGCCACGAACATCGCCGAGACGAGCCTTACCATCGAGGGCGTGCATGTGGTTCTCGACAGCGGCCTGACGCGCATGCTAAGGTACGATCCCTCGACGGGCATGAACCGGCTCGTGACCGTCCCTGTGTCGCGGGCTTCCGCGGAACAGCGCAAGGGGCGGGCAGGGCGGCTCGGGCCCGGCGTGTGCTATCGGCTCTACGGCAAGCATGAGCTTCAAGGCATGCGGCCCTTTACGGTGCCGGAGATACTGGTGTCCGATCTTTCTTCTCTTGCCTTGGAGCTTGCGGCATGGGGAGTCAAGTATCCGTCCACGCTCTCGTGGCTCAATACGCCGCCTGCAGCAGCGTGGGATTCGGGTTTGCGGCTTCTTCAAGACCTCGGCGGCCTCGATCGATCGGGTTCCATCACTTCCCTGGGCAGGGCAATGGCCCGCCTTCCGCTCCATCCCCGGCTTTCCCGTCTCATGATGAGGGCACAGGAACTCGGCTGTGTGCAATGCGGCGCGGACCTTGCCGCCATCCTGACGGAGCGGGACCTGTTCCGGAAGCGCGCAGAGGACCGTATCATGAAGGACCCTGACGTTTCAGAACGGCTCGACCTGCTGCGCAGGTGGCGCGCGGG
>DATDRO010000163.1:0-9321 GCA_035291685.1 Nitrospirota bacterium
CAAAACTCGAAGACGACACGACGACCAAATCGGGTCGGATGGCGGACGTGTATTCCCGCAGTTCCGTCAAGCTTTTCGGCTGGACCCAGCAGTCCAAGAGATGGACCTTTATGTCCTGCCGTTGGTCCAATCCGGCCTGGAGACACTTCAAGGCATAGGGTGGGTCGAAGAACTGCGGGTGTTCCACATCCTTGTCGACGGTGGAACTAACCCGTACAAGCAGAACGGATTTTACCTTCACGGTGCGAGCTCCTTTACCGGTGGAGTAGTGAGAGCCGGTTCATCGGTGATAGCGGGCCTGTCTTTCCAGGTCCGGAGACCGAATGCGCTCCGGAACATCCAGGTGAGGGTGCCTAAAATAATGTGCAGCCAGAAATCGATAAAGCGGTTCACGACGGTCAGTGAAGCGGCCAGGGGCGTGGCTACACCGACCAGCCGCAGACAACCGAAGAGTGTCAGTTCAACAGCGCCTGCGCCGGAAGGCGTAAGCGGGAACGCCGTGACGATTATGGGGATCATCGTCAAAAAAACAGCTTGTCCGGCTTTGAGGTTCACGTGGAATGCCATGGCAAGCAGGAATACCCACAGAACCTCCATCCCCCAGATGATGATCGTGAGCACCAGCAGAGGGAAGATTTCTCCGCGATCCGGCAGCATGCCCGTATGAAAAGCGCCGATCCTCTGGCGAACAGCTTCCGGAATCCAGGACGGCACGGCGTGCTGCAGGATGATAAATACCACGACGACGGCGGTCGTGGCGACGGCGATCACGAACGCGATCACCAGCGCCCAGGCAACAGGCCGCGGAAAGGCCGATGAAAAGAGGAACCACGATGCCACCGACGCAAATATCAGCACCATCCACGCGTCCACCATGCGCAGAAAAACGATCGAGCCCAAAGCCGCGGAGCGACGGACCCCGCAATTGACCCGGGCAAGGTGCGCCGCATAGACATCGCCCAGCTTGGCCGGGACCACATTGTCCACAAAATTGTAAAAAAACACCAGCAGCCCGAAGCGGGCGTTTCCGCAGCGCACCGGCACGTGGCTCAGGCTCCGTTTCCAGCGGACCCCGCGCACCGGGTACGTGCCATAATGCGAGAGCGCGGCAAGGACCAAAAACCCCTTATTGCTGGCGATCAGTTCCCGCCAGACCTGCGCTAGGTCCACATACGACACGAGGAGGACGAGGAGCGCCGCGGTGATTATGATGCTGGCAAGGGTATACCGTCCCCAGAGCTTCGGACCGGCTTCATTATTCAGAGGTATGGGACGATCTTGTTCTTCAGTCATGACGTTTATTGTTCACTCTCATACTATATATTAAAAAAGTTCAGCACAACGGAGGACGCCGTGTGTGCTGGAATACGCTGTGCAATCCGGAGTGAGCGCAGGCCCCGTCCCGCCATGGCGGGACTGCGGGAACATGTAATCGCGCGGGGTCGCCCGATCGTTCGCCGCGATCACGGATAGATCTGTCGTTGTTGCCCCTCATGTATTGTGCAGGTGGGGAGTCGTATACTCAGGTTGGACAACCCCTGTGACGGCGGCCGGTGATCCGAAATTCTGAACTTTGTATGATGTCTTTGATTATACAGTGCGATTATACTCTGGCGTCACGGTTTCAGTCAAGACATTTGTTGCAATGTGCGCTATTTCATTTTGCTATTTACGCCTGCCATGCGGATATGTATTATTTATTGACAAGCGCGGGGAAATGAAGTAAATTATGGCCCGATTGCAAGGAATGTTGATCACGATCCGGCCGCATTCCGCGATGATCGGGCTCCGTGCATGGTGACGGGGCACCGAAAAGTTCATGGTGCCGTACAAGAAGTTCGCGGACCCTCAACCTCGTACCTCTTGTGGCTGCTCCTGGAACGCGCACCCGGGGATTGAAAATGAAAGAAATCATGGACACCTCCTCGATACAACGAAATACGGTCATTGCGGTAGTTCTCATAACCCTTTGGAAAATCTATTTTGCCGCGACCCTTCAACTCCACCCCGATGAGGCATATTATTGGCTGTGGTCAAGACATCTCGATTTCGGATATTTTGATCACGCGCCTCTGATCGCCTATGTCATACGGCTGACGACCCTCTTTTCACAACAGGAATTATGGGTCCGGTTCGGCGGCATCCTGGCTGCCGTCATCGGCAGCGTGCTCGCGTGGAACCTTTCCTTGCAGATGTTTGGCGACAAGAAAATTGCGTCCGCAAGCGTGATCGCCCTGAATGTCATGCCGATCGTAATGTCCGGCTACATCCTGATAACGCCGGACGTCCCCGTCTTTTTTTTCACCGGGTTGAGCATCTATTGGTTCTGGCAGATTGTGGAAACGCAAAAAGTTCGTTACTGGTACCTGATGGGAATCGCATTCGGTTTGACGCTGCTTTCAAAATATACCGCCGTACTCCTGGCCCCTTCGTTCTTCCTTTTTATGGTCTTTTCCGACGAAAGACGTTGGTTCAAGACGATTCACCCGTACGCTGCGTTCCTGCTGGGGTGCGCGCTATTTTTACCCGTCGTCTACTGGAACAGCACGCACCAATGGATCTCATTTCTCTATCAAACGCGACATGGCCTTCGGTCCGAGCATAGTCCGGTCATAAAAAATCTCCTCGAATATGCCGGCGGTCAGATGCTTGTTGCAGGCCCTCTCTTCTGGCTGCCCGGGATCTACGCGTCTGTCCGCAGTTTGTTCCAGAAAGATAAACGGTTGCTTTTCCTGAGCCTGACCAGCCTTCCGATCATACTTTTTTTTGCCGTGTCATCAATACAACGAACCGCAGCGGCCAATTGGCCGAATCTTGCCTATTTTTCCTTCGGTATTCTCGCTACGCAGTTTTTTTTCAGCGGTCATCAAATAAAGAAGCGCCTTTTCTGGATCGCGATTATTTTCAGCGTTTTCCTTTCCCTTATCGCGTCGCTTCATGCGCGGTTCAGCATCCTTCCTCTTCAGAGCATTTCCGATAAAGCGGCGCGGTCTGACGCGACCAATTGGTTCTACGGATGGAAAGAGCTGGCTGAGGAGCTCGAAAAAGACCCGTCGATAAAATTTGCCATGACGGAAGGATGCCAGATCGGCCCGGAGATAAGCTACTATACCAGGGAAAGGATCTTTGTTTGCGTGGATTATAAGCGAACGCTGACGAACCAGTATAATTACTGGCCGTTCCCGGATGAATTGAGGGACAAGAACGGTGTCGATGCTTATCCGGGAGGATCGAACGTGCCTCCCTACAAGGAATATTTTGTATCGGGGGGAAGGGCCACTTCGTTCACCGCGCGGAGGAACGGCTTTCCCATACGTACCGTCAATCTCATTTATGGGTCCGGATACAAATATCCGGTGGCGCCGGATCAATTAGTTCTTGAGTGAGCTCATTCCCTGTATCTTGCGGCAGGGAGCCTCGCTGTTTTTTCGTTTCCGTTTTTTCCGGTGAGCGCCATGGAATCTTAATGAGGCGCCGGATTATCTGGACACTTCCTTAGCCGCGTGGAATACGCGGCCTTTCCGACGGACATAGGTGAACAAGGAGCAATTCATGAAAGTCGAGACGATGCGAAAGGTGGATTATTTTGTCGGCGTGCCGCTCTGCTTTGCCGCAACGCTGGTGAAAAAAATATCCACGCTGTTTATTTCGCCTGCCCCGTCCTCTCGGCCCCGGAATATTTTGCTGGTCGAGTTGTCGGAAATGGGGAGCACGATCCTGGCGGACCCTGCGATGAGGAAGCTGAAACAGGTCCTGAACGCCAACCTTTTCTTTGCCATCTTCAGGAAGAACAGCCCCAGCCTTGAACTGCTGGGCACGGTTCCGAAAGAGAACATCTATACCATTGATGAGAGCGGATTGCTTCCATTCCTGTCCGATTCTCTGCGGTTTTTCCTCTGGACGCGCCGGATGCGCATCGACGCGGTCATTGACATGGAACTCTTTTCCCGCTTTACCGCCCTGCTGTCGGGGTTCTCCGGAGCGCGGCATACGGTAGGATTCCATGCATTCCATAATGAAGGGCTCTACCGCGGCGACCTCCTCACGCACAAGGTCGCCTATAATCCCCACCTGCATATTGCGAAGAACTTCATCGCCCTTGCCAACGCGCTGATAAGCGATAAGGCCGAGCTTCCGTTCTCAAAGACCATTGTTCGGGATGATGAAATAAAACCGGCAAAGGCCGCCATAGGAAAATCGGCGAAGGAGGCGATGCGCCAAAAGATCAGGGAGGTCTATCCCGCCTATGACGCCGGGCGGCACCGGATAGTCCTTTTTAATGCCAACGCCTCGGAGCTTCTGCCCATCCGTCGTTGGCCGGAGGAACACTATATCAGCCTCGCTCGCACCATAGTGCGGCGGTATCCCGAGGTGGTCATCCTGATGACGGGCGGGGAGAGCGAGCGGACAGTACTTGAAACCATCAGATCGGCCATCCGGAGCGAGCGGTGCGTGAATTTTGCCGGGCGGACTGGTCTTTCCGAACTGCCCGCTCTTTATTCGATAAGCGCTTTCATGCTGAGCAATGATTCCGGCCCGCCGCATTTTGCTTCGGTGACCGACATGCCTTCATTCGTAATTTTTGGTCCGGAGACCCCGCTGCTCTATGGACCTCTCGGCAATGCGACGCCGATCTATGCCGGTCTGGCGTGTTCTCCCTGCGTCTCGGCGGCGAACCACCGCAAGACCGCATGCATTGACAATGTCTGTCTGCAGGTCATCACTCCTGAACAGGTCTTCAGCATTCTCCAGCCGAAACTTGAAGGCGCCGAATAAGTCTGCTTCGGGCAGATGCCATGAGACGGTTTGTATTGATCAGCCCCGCCGCGTCCCGTAATGCTCACCACAAAAAAACCGTCGCCTGCCTGCCGGGGGTACGCCTTTGCTGCCGCGGCATGCCTGGCAATCGCGGCAGACTCTTACTGTTTTGTATTGTTCTGCTGAACGATCTTGCACTCCATGTGGCGGATGACCTTCCCTTTGACCATATAGACGACCATTTCAGCGATGTTGGTGGCGTGGTCCGCGATGCGCTCCAGGTATTTGGCAACGTAGGTGATACGCACTGCCCGTGTGATGTTCTTGGGATCTTGAAGCATATACACGAGCAGCTCGTTGAAGATCTGGTGGGTCAGATTGTCCACGAAGTCATCACGCTCACACACGCTCAAGGCAAGGGGTGCATCTTTCGCTACGAACGCATCCAGGCTGTCCTTGAGCATCTTCTGGGCCGCCTCGGCCATGCGCGGGATATCGATGTAGGGCTTGAGCGGCGGCTCATCCATGAGCTCCATTGCTCGCTCGCAGATGTCCACGGCCAGGTCCCCCATGCGCTCAAGGTCGGTGATGATCTTGATGGCCGTGGTGATGAAGCGGAGATTGCTTCCTGTCGGCTGCCAGAGCGCGAGGAGGCGGATGCATTCTTCCTCGATTTCCACATCACAGGTATTGACCGTGCGGTCGCCATCGATCACGGCAATGGCGAGGGCGCGGTCACGCTCAGTCAGGGCCTTAATAGCTTTCCGGATGGCGTCTTCGACCTGGCTTCCCATCTTGAGTACCCTTTCCTTGAGGGCCTCGAGGTCATGTTCTAATAATCTAGCCATTTTTTGCTCCTTGATTCAAGATTCACAATGCATAATATTGTATGATACACGATGCAGGATGCATGATGCAAGCCGTTAAAATCCGCACTCCGCCAAGATCACTCTCTCCCATATTCCCTCTCCCCTCCGAGGGAGAGGGGCAGGGGTGAGGGGCGTTATCGACCGAAATCCGCAGTCAAAATCATCCAAACCTTCCTGTAATATAATCGTCCGTCTGCTTGTTGTCCGGGTTTGTGAATATCTTCTCGGTGGTCCCGAATTCGATGAGCTCTCCCATGTACAGAAAACCCGTCATATCCGATACGCGCGCCGCCTGCTGCATGTTGTGGGTCACGATGATGATCGTGACGTCTGTCTTCAGACGTACGAGCAGTTCCTCGATCTTCGCAGTAGAGATAGGATCGAGGGCCGAGGTGGGTTCATCGAAAAGAAGCACCTCCGGCTCAACCGCCAGTGCCCGCGCGATGACCAGCCTTTGCTGTTGGCCACCCGAAAGCTCATAGGCGCTCGCGTGGAGCTTGTCCTTGACCTCATCCCAGAGCGCGGCATGTTTGAGCGCGTGTTCAATCCGTCCGGCGAGTTCCGGCTTGTTTTTTACGCCTTTGAGCCTCAGGCCGTAGGCAATGTTTTCCGAGATGGTCATGGGAAAAGGAGTGGGCTTCTGGAAGACCATGCCGATACGGCTCCTGAGATTGATGAGGTCGATGTCGCTCGATAGGATATTTCTGCCCTCGAAGATGATCTCCCCGTCATACCGGTGCCTCGGATAGAGGTCGTGCATCCGGTTAAAGCAGCGGAGAAGGGTGGTCTTTCCGCAGCCTGACGGGCCGATAAGCGCAGTAACATGATGCCGGTAGATCGGCAGAGAGATGTTCTTGAGGGCGTGTATATCTCCGTTGTAATAAAAATTCAGGTTTTTAACTTGAAGATCGACCTCTTGCGTCACCGTTTATACCTCCACTTGAGCGCCAGCCTTCCCAGGATCGTGAGCGCAAGGACGAAGAGCGTGATCACCAGGGACGCGGCCCATGCCTGGGCGTGCCAGCTTTTGTAAGGGCCCATCGCGTACTGAAATATGGTGACGGTCAGCGAGGCGAGGGGGCCGTTCATGTTGAAAGAAAAGAAGTTGTTGTTAAACGAGGTAAAAAGCAGGGGGGCGGTCTCGCCGGCAACCCGTGCGATGGAGAGAAGAACGCCGGTAAGGATCCCGGTGGCGGCCCCCCGATAGACAACCTGGATGATCACCTTATAATAGGGCGCGCCGAGAGCGAACGCAGCCTCCCTGACGGTCCAGGGGACGAGCGAGAGCATGTCTTCCGTCGTCCGTAAAACAACGGGTATCATGATTATTGAAAGAGCAACAGCGCCCGCCCAACCGCTGAAATGGTGCAAGGGGCGGACCAGTATCGCATAGACAAAGGCGCCTACAACGATGGAAGGAACGCTGACCATGATATCGGAAAGAATGCTGATGATGCGCGCGATCTTTTTCCCCCGCGCATATTCCGCGAGAAAAGTTCCGCCGAGAACACCGATGGGGACCCCGATGAGTGTGGCAACAAACGTTATGAGAAGCTGGCCCACGAAGGCGTTCTTAAGTCCGCCGCCCTCTATGCCGGCCGGCGCCGGATCATTCAGAAACAGAGCCATATTGAGCGCGCCGATGCCATGAATCAGCACGTCGGCAAGGATATAGATGAGCCAGAAAAGCCCCCCGGCTGCTGCAAGGCCGCTGAGCGAGAGGGCGATAATACTTTCTATCTTCCTTTTCTTCTCGATGTTCATCTCGAGTATTTCCTTTCAGCCTTGAGAAGGAAGAATTTCGCTATCGCCAGGATGACAAAGCTCAATACAAAAAGTACGAGCGCCAGATAGTAGAGAGAAGAGAGATAGACATCGCTGTCCGCTTCGGTAAATTCATTGGCCAGGGTCACGGTAATGGTAGACGCCGCATCCAGGAGCGAGGTCGCGATCTTATGGTTGTTCCCGAGAACAAAGGCCACGGCCATGGTCTCACCCAGTGCGCGTCCGAGAGAAAGAGCGGCCCCTCCGAACACCCCGAGTTTTGAATAGGGGAGAACGACGTTTTTTACGACCTCCCATTGCGTGGCGCCGATCGCATAGGCGGATTCCTTGACCACGCCGGGAGTCAGGTTAAAGGCATCGCGGGATATGCTCGCCGTAAAGGGGATGATCATGATACTCAGGATAACGCTTGCCGTTAAAACATCAATGCCCATGGGCGTGCCTTTGAACAGGAACTCAAGGCCGGGAAGTTTGCCGAGAGTGCCTTGGAGCGCAGGTTCGATATATTTCGACATAATGGGCGCCAGGGTAAAGAGCCCCCACATGCCGTAGATGATGCTCGGGATAGCCGCCAGAAGCTCTATGGCGCCCCCGATAGGGCCTTTCAGGAAATTCGGGGCTATCTCAGTAACAAATATCGCTATCCCGATCGCTATCGGTAAGGCTATGATGAGAGCGATAATCGTCGTGAGGAACGTTCCGTAGATCGAGGTGGCCGCTCCGAATTCGCTCTTGACCGGATTCCATGCAGTGGATGTCAGGAATTTTAAAAAACCGAATTTGCCGATCGCGAGTGAAGATTCACTGACGAGGACGAGTAAAATCCCTACGATAAAAATGAGGATCGCGAACGACGCAACGGCCGTTATGGAAGAAAATAACAGATCGTAGGTATTTCTCTTTGATGGCATGGCGAAAGAACGACCCTTTCCTGGATGTATGAAAATATCAAGCGGGTCAGGAAGAGTATATAGACCTGACCCGCACATTGCAACTTCTTTTTCGACTCGTTATTGAGCGCCGCATAAGTAATGCAACGAGATCAATTTTTTGCCGATCTGTGGCCGTAGCCGACCACCCTCTCCTTCAAGGAGAGGGTCGGGGTGAGGATGGATTTGTACCGCGGCTTTTTAATACCCATCCCCACCTTAATCCTCCCCTTGAAGGGGAGGAAACTTGTTTTCGATCATGGCGCAAAAAGACCGCCTATTGCATTAGTTATGCGGAGAGCTATAATCTGCCGCGTTACTGCAAGCCGTTCGACTTCCAGTAAGACCTGACTTTGTCCTTCAGCGATTTAGGGAGAGGCACATAGATGAGCTCTTTTGCCTTATTGTCCCCGTGATTGAATGCCCAATCGAAGAACTTGACTACCTTTCCGTTTGAATCCTTCTTTTCCCTGGCAAGGAGGATGAACGTCGCGCCTGCAATGGGCCACGCTTTTTTACCCGGCGCATTGGTAAGCCAGAGGTAAAAACCCTTCTTTGCGTCGAAGCTGCCTGAAGCGGCAGCGTCTGCAAAGCTTTCAAAGCTTGGTTCCACAAAGGCCCCCGCGCGGTTCTTGAGCCGTGTGTGAGCCAGGTTGTTCTGCTTGGCATAGGCAAATTCGACGTAGCCGATCGAGTTTGAAGCCTGCTGGACGTAGTTGGTAACGCCCTCATTGCCCTTTCCTCCGATGCCCGCAGGCCAGCTCACGGATGTTCCGCTTCCCACTTTATCCTTCCAGGCGGGGCATGCGCCGCTCAGATAGTCCGTAAATATCGCGGTTGTTCCGGAACCGTCTGACCGATGCACAACGGTGATGTCACTCTGCGGGAGTTTGATCTTCGGGTTTAATTCCTTGATCTTGGCGTCACCCCAGTTTTTTATGTCTCCCATGTATATTTTACACACAGTATCGGAATCGAGT
>DATDRO010000164.1:0-4730 GCA_035291685.1 Nitrospirota bacterium
ATGGCCAAAAAATTCGACGTCATGCCGAACATCCGGAGGGCCAAGGTCACCGAGACCGTGGGCGAGGTGGTGCTCGAACTCGAGGGGTCGGAGAAAAACCTCAGTTTGGGTATTGCGTATCTCAAAGAGCATGGTGTGAAAGTCGAGGCCGCGGAAGGGGAATTTATCGGAGGGTGACCCTTGCCCCCTGACCCGGTGACTATATGAAATACATCATCTTACTTGGCGACGGAATGGCCGACAGGCCGATCGCGGAGCTCGGCGGCAAGACCTGTCTGCAGGCGGCGAACACGCCGAACCTCGACCGGCTTGCAAGCCTGGGACAGGTCGGCATGGTGTATACCGTGCCGGAAGGGTTTCCTCCCGGCAGCGACGTGGCCAATCTTACGGTGCTGGGGTATGACCCGAAGAAATACTATACGGGCCGTTCTCCGCTCGAGGCCGCGAGCATCGGCGTGGAACTCGGGCCTGATGACGTGGCGTTCCGCTGCAACCTGGTGACGCTCCGCGTGAGCGGCGGCAAGTCTTCGGCCACCGGCGCGCGGCGTCGAGCGTTCATGGAGGATTTCAGCGCGGGCCACATCTCCACGGAAGAGGCGCGCCAGCTCATCGAAGAGATCGACAGCAAGCTCAGCACCGACCGCATCCGGTTTTATCCCGGTGTGAGTTACCGGCACCTCATGGTCTGGAGGGGCGGCAAGGAGAAGATCGAATGCACGCCGCCGCACGACATTCAGGACAAGGATGTGACGGACTATCTTCCCCGCGGCGAAGGCGACGATACCATCAATGAGCTGATGGAAGCATCATTCGAGATACTCGCCGCCCATCCGGTGAACAAGGGGCGGGTGGAGAGCGGCAAGCGCCCGGCGAACAGCATCTGGCTCTGGGGACAGGGCCGGAGGCCGAATATGCCCACGTTCAAGGAAAAGTACGGGCTCGAAGGCGCCATCATCTCGGCGGTGGACCTTGCCAAAGGCCTCGGGCTCTGCGCCGGGTTCGAAGTGATCAACGTGCCGGGCGCCACGGGCTGGCTGGACACGAATTACATCGGCAAGGCCGAGCACGCGCTCTGGGCGCTCAAGAACAAGGACGTTGTTTACCTCCATGTGGAGGCGCCCGACGAGGCGGGCCATACCGGCGACCTCAAGAACAAGCTCAAGGCCATCGAGGACTTTGACGGGCTTATTGTGGGGAACATCATGCACGGGATGAAGCAGTTCGACGAGTACCGCATCCTGGCGCTTCCGGACCATCCCACGCCGCTCGAGATCAGGACGCACTCGACCGAGCCCGTGCCCTTCGTCATCTATGATAACAAGAAGGAGCGGTCAGGGCCGCCTCTGCAGTACGATGAGCGGATAGCGAATCTGAAAGACGCCCTTGTTTTCAAAGAGGGATACAAGCTGATGGATTATTTTTTGAAGGGGAAGGCTTAGTTTTGCCACGAAGACACGAAGGCACGAAGAAAGGAAAGTCAAAAGTCAAATTTCAAAATGCAAATTGAAAATTGCAGTACGGCCTATGACCGTGTTTTACATTCCTTCATTTTGACTTTTGCATTTTGCACTCTGCATTTTGCATTCATCTAACTTTGTGTCTTTGTGCCTTAGTGGCATATTACGGTTTACATATATAACGGGGAGGGAAAGAAGGTGCTCATAGTTCAGAAGTACGGCGGCACGTCCGTGGGAAATCCCGAGCGGATACTGAATGTCGCCAAACGGGTATGCCGAACAAAAGAAGAGGGCCACGATGTGGTGGTCGTCGTTTCGGCCATGAGCGGCGAGACGGACAAGCTGATCAACCTTGCCGCGCAGGTGAGCGACAATCCGGACCCGCGGGAGCTGGACATGCTCGTCTCGACGGGCGAGCGCGTGACGATCTCGCTCCTCGCCATGGCGATCCAGTCGCTCGGGCACCGGGCGCAGTCCTTTACCGGCAGACAGGCGGGGATCATTTCGGACAGCGTTCATACCAGCGCGAGGATCGAGAAGATCACCGGCGAGCGTCTGAGAGATGCGATCAAGGAAGGCAAGATCGCCGTGGTGGCCGGTTTTCAGGGCATCAACGAGAAGTCCGACGTGACCACGCTCGGCCGCGGCGGATCGGACCTTACGGCCGTGGCGGTCGCGGCGGCGCTCAAGGCGGACTACTGCGATATCTACACGGACGTGGACGGCGTCTATACCACGGACCCGAACATGGTGCCGCAGGCGAGGAAGCTGGACAAGATATCCTACGATGAGATGCTCGAGATGGCGAGCCTCGGGGCAAAGGTGCTCCAGACGCGCTCCGTCGAGTTCGCGAAAAAATACAACGTTCCGGTGAGGGTGCTTTCGAGCTTTAACGACAACCCCGGCACCCTTGTGACCAAGGAGGATTCGGATATGGAAAAGGTGGTGGTGTCCGGCGTGGCATACGACAAGAACCAGGTGAAGGTGACGGTGGCGGGCGTGCCGGACAAACCCGGAGTGGCGGCAACAATATTCAGTGAGATCTCGAACAACAACGTTGTCGTTGACCTGATCATCCAGAACATCGGCGAGGGCGGGCTCACGGACATGTCGTTCACCGTGCCGAAGACGGACTCCAAAAAGATCATGGAGGTCATGAAGAAGGTGGTGGCCGAGATCGGCGCCAGGGGCGTGAACCTCAAGGAGGACATCGCCAAGGTCTCGATCATCGGTGTGGGCATGCGCTCGCACTCGGGTGTTGCGGCGAAGATGTTCTCCACGCTCGCCAGGGAACGGATCAATATCATGATGATCAGCACGTCGGAGATCAAGATATCCTGCGTGATCGAGGCCAAGTACACGGAGCTCGCCGTCCGCGTTCTCCACGAGGCGTTTGAGATGGACAAGGCGGCGTAGGGGGAGCAGAGAGCAGAGAGCAAAATACTATGCACTATGCCCCATGCTCTATGCATCATATTCCATGAAAACAACTGTACACCTATACGACACCACGCTCCGCGACGGGGCCCAGGCCGAGGATGTGAATTTCTCGGTTGAGGACAAGGTCCGCGTTGCGCGGAAGCTCGACCAGCTCGGCGTTCACTACATCGAGGGGGGCTGGCCCGGCTCCAATCCGCGGGACGTGGAGTTTTTCAAGGAGATGCGCGGCGTCAAGCTCAAAAAGGCGAAACTCGTGGCCTTTGGAGCGACCCGCCGCGCCAAGCTTAATGTCTCCGAAGACCCGAGTCTGAAGGCCCTCGTGTCTTCCGGCGCTCCGGTCGCGACGATCTATGGGAAATCCTGGGACCTTCATGTGCACAAGGCGCTCAAGGTCACGCTGGACGAGAACCTCCGGATGATCGGGGAATCGGTGGCATTTCTCAAGAAGCATATGGACGAAGTCTTCTACGACGCGGAGCATTTCTTCGATGGATACAAGGCCAACCCGACGTACGCGATCGAGACCTTGCTCGCCGCAGAGGCCGAGGGTGCGGGCGTCCTCGTTCTGTGCGATACGAACGGCGGCACGCTCCCGCACGAGCTCGAGTCCATCGTCAAGCATGTCAAGACAAAGATCAAGGTCCCCTTCGGCATTCACGCGCACAATGACGCGGAGCTTGCCGTGGCGAATTCGCTTGCGGCGATCAGACTCGGCGCGGTGCAAGTCCATGGGACCGTAAACGGCTACGGAGAGCGCTGCGGGAACGCGAATCTCTGCTCCATTATTCCTGCGCTGAAGCTCAAGATGGGGATCAACTGCATTTCCGATGCGAATCTGGCGAAACTCCGCGAAATGTCGCGGTACGTGGATGAGCTTGCGAACCTGCCTCATCGGAAGCGCCAGCCATACATCGGCGACAGTGCGTTCGCGCACAAGGCGGGAATGCACGTGGACGCGGTTACGAAAAACCCGCTCACCTACGAACACGTTATCCCGGAGCAGGTGGGGAACAAGCGTCGCATTCTCGTCTCCGATCTCGCCGGCAGGAGCAATATCCTGCAAAAGGCCGAGGAGCTCGATATCCGGCTCACCAAGGACAGCCCGGAGCTGAACGAGATCCTGAAGAAGGTAAAAGAACTTGAAAATGAGGGATACGAATTTGAAGGGGCCGAAGCTTCTCTCGAACTCCTCATGCTCCGCGCCGGTCACGGGTATGAGTCGGTCTTCAAGATCTTCGACCGGATCGATTACCGTGTGTTGACGGAGCGGCGCAAGGTTGATTCACATCCCGTGAGCGAAGCCACGATAACCGTGGAGGTCTGCGGCAAGATCGAGCATGCGGCGGCCTGGGGCAACGGCCCGGTGAACGCGCTCGACAAAGCCCTGCGCAAGCTGCTTCCCAAGTACTTCCCGGGCAAGGGACTCGAGAGAGTTCAGCTGTTTGACTACAAGGTGCGGGTGCTCACGGCTGCCGAGGGAACGGGATCGCGGGTGCGGGTGCTTATCGAGTCAGGCGACGAAAAGGCAAGGTGGGGCACCGTCGGCGTATCGGAGGACGTGATCGAGGCAAGCTGGCAGGCGCTTGTGGACAGCATTGAGTACAGGCTGCTGAGGAAGAAGAAAAAGACGGCATAGAGCAAAGGGCATAGTGCATAGAGTAAGGAACGAAAAGCAGTGCGCCATGCCCTTTGCTCCATGCGCTATGCGTTTTTTGGTGATACCATGATCGAAGAAGAAGGCATCGTAGCAGAGATAGAGGGGGACATTGCCAGGGTCGCGATAGTGCGCAAGAGCGCATGCGAATCCTGCGCGGCGGCAGGGATCTGCCATCC
>DATDRO010000165.1:0-9594 GCA_035291685.1 Nitrospirota bacterium
CCGCTGTCGAGGAACGGGGCCAGAAAAAAGAGGGCGAGAGCAAGACCGGGAAGAAGCACGGCGCCGACGAAGGTCCACCTGCCGGGAAAATATTTCGTCAGTTCATACAGGAAGAGAAAATACCATTCGGGCCGGGGGCTGTACTGGGCGGAAAAATCTATCTCCCTGCCGATCGAGGACGGGGACAGGACCGCAAGGATCAGGACCGCCTCCACCGCAAAGAATGCCGTGACCGCGATCTCAAAAAGATATTCGGGGAAAAATTTTTTTTCTTTCTTTTGATCCACGATTAGCCCCAATTGCCAAATGACAAGCACCAAATGACAAAATAAATTTCAAACATCAAGCGCCAATAATCAAACAAATTCCAACAACCAGATTCCGAGTCCCAAACCGGCTGGTTGTTGAAACTTGGGCTCATCGCGGGGCCTCAGATGAGCAAGCTGCCCTGAGCGAAAGCCGCGCTCAGGAGCGCCGGTACATTGAAGGCAAAAACAACACGATTATGTCTGAATTGCCTTCAGCAGACTATCCGGCGGCCGCCCTTTGTCAGCGCGATTGCGCGGCCGGGCGAAGGGGCTGCCTGCTCTTCACCATATTCAGGGATGAGCCGGGATTCAGCAATTGTCTTTCATCTACAACCTTTTGGAAACGCCGAGCCGTCGTATCATGTGAAAATGCATCCACATGAACAGCGCCGTAAGGACCGGGAGCCACAGGACATGGAGGCTGTAAAAACGGAGCAGCGTCCTCCCGGTGACCTCCGCGCCCCCGCGCAGCGCCGCGGACAGCCCCCGCCCGATGAGCGGCGTTGAGCCGAGCATGTTCGTCCCGACCACCGTGGCCCAGTAGGCCTTCTGGTCCCAGGGCAGGAGGTAACCGGTAAAACCGAACGCGAGGGTCAGCACAAGAAGCCCGGCGCCGGCCACCCAGTAAAGCTCCCGGGGATTTTTGTAGGAGCCGGTGATAAAGACCCTGAGCATGTGGAGCAGGACCAGCACGACCATGAGCTGCGCGGCCCAGTGGTGAATTGAGCGAAGCAGGAGACCGAGCGGCACCTCTCCGTGCAGCCGCTGGATGCTCCGGTAGGCATCGGCCTCGGACGGCGTGTAGTGCACGGACAGGAGAAGGCCGGTCAGGAGCAGGAGGATGAACAGCGTAAAAGCTATCCCTCCAAAACAGGAGAAATAGTTTATGCCTTCCGGCACGGGCCTGTCGATCACGCGCCGGTGGCGCGAGGTGAAGCCGAGGCGTGTATTCAGATAATCGAAGAGTCGCATGATACCTTTACACCTTCATTCCGATGAATGCCATGCCGTCCTGTATTTTGACGGGGAACCGGGTGAGCGGCGCGGGCGGAGGACCGGAGATGTTCCTGCCCGAGAGATCATACTTCCCCCTGTGACAGGGACAGACGAACTCTTGCCTGTCCCGATGGTAGTTCACCAGACACCCCAGGTGCGAGCAGACGGCGGAGAATGCAATCAGGCCCCCGGAAGACGACACGAGAAAGATACGCGCCTTCATTGCCCTGCCGGAAACGGTATACGCGAGCTCGGCCTTTTTGACGCCCGCTCTCGGGATGTCCTCCTCGGGGATGAGCGGAAAAAAAACCGTCTCTTTTTCCCGGCCGCGAACGGGAGAGAGGACCCTTATCGCGGGGACGAGAAAACCGAGTCCGAGGACCGCAAGCACGCCGTAGAGCGCCTTCTTTAGAAAAGCTCTTCTGCCGGATTCCATCTGTGATTTGATAATACGCCGGAAAAAAAACAGAGTCAATATAATTTGCGGAAACAGGTTGTGAGTTATATGTTGATCTTTGGCGTGCCTGCGGGGACCGGTGAACGGCGGCGCAGAAAAAGAAAATGGATCGTGAACTCCCGGAAAGCTTCCCGGTTTGATCACGATCCCTGCTTTTTCACTCGCCACTCCGAACCCAGCCTGCCCTCGAATGCTCGTATCGGGGGAACTCCGAACTGATTCTGAGGGCAAGCCCGCTCACCCTGGAGATGATCCTTTTAACTATTCTCCCGTCACGATCGTCGGGGTAATAAAGATCAGGAGTTCCGCCTGCTCGTTGGATACGGCCTTTTTCTTGAAAAGCCAGCCGAGGAGCGGTATCTGGGAAAGGAGCGGCACTCCCGACTCGGACTCCGCTTCCTTCTTGACATAGATGCCGCCGAGCACCACCGTCTCGCCGTTGTTCACCACCACTTCAGCGCTCGCATTTCTCCGGGTGATCGTCGGAACGCCGTCCACCTGCCGCGAAAAATCAGGCTCTGCCTTCTCTACCTTGATGACCATGGCGATCCGGTTATCAGAGGTGATCGTCGGGATGGTTGAAAGGCTCAGGCTCGCGGATATGGTCTGTATTCCCGCCGTCGTGGTGCTGCCGCCCGAGCCGGTCGCCCCCGCACTTACGATTTTTATCGGGATATCGGTGCCGCTCGATATCTTTGCCTCCCTGTTGTTCATGGTCATGACCTTGGGACTGGACAGTATCTTGCCGTTCCCGGTGGTCACCATGGCGGAAAGCTGGAGGTCAAGCTGCAGATTGCCTCTCAACG
This sequence comes from Nitrospirota bacterium, assembly GCA_035291685.1. Taxonomy (GTDB): domain Bacteria; phylum Nitrospirota; class UBA9217; order UBA9217; family UBA9217; genus DATDRO01. The sequence goes on from DATDRO010000165.1 coordinate 2,568, forward strand.
TGCCGAAACTGACGCCGATCGCGCCGCCGGAGCCGGTGCCCACGTTGGCGGGCAGGTTGACGGCATAGGCATTCCCGCTCCGTCCGATATCGCCGGTCGACGGGTAAAGCGCGGGACTGGGACCGACCGTCGGTAACGATGTACTGCTGCTGCTGCCGCTGACGCCGGTAGTGCCGCCGGAAAACGTCGTCCCCCGGCCGCTCGTTCCGGCATATTGTCCTCCCCACTGTATGCCGAGCTCCCGCGCGTAATTGTTCGCCACCTCCACGATCTTTGCCTCGATCATGACCTGGGGAGTGCGCATATCCAGTTTTTTTATCAGCCGCTCCATCCGGTCGATATTGAGCGAGAGGTCCTTGACCACCAGCGCGTTCATCCTCAGATCAGCGGAGACCTTCGCGTGGTCGCTTTTTATCTTTTCCACCACGCTGAGAATGTCCTTGCCGTTCGCGTAGCCGAGAGGAAAGACCCGCGTCTCCAGGTCCTCGTCCCTTGCTTCGGACACCGCGACAATACGCATGATGTTGCCTTCCCGCACGTACGTGAGCCCCTTGGTCTTGAGGACCGCCTCGAGCGCTTCCAAAAGGTCGACGTCTTTCAGGCTCAGCGACACCTGCCCGGCCACGGTATCGCTGATGATCATGTTCAGGTTCGCGGCCTGTCCGACCGCGCGGAGGACGTCCTTGATCTCGGCATTCCTGAATTCCATGGAAAACTGCATGTTGCTTTTCCTGACCTCGATCTGCTCGGCGTAGACCGGGGATGAGGGGACCCCTGCAAGAACCAGGAAGAGCGCAATAAGCCGAATATAGTTGTTGAATGAAGATGAACACATAGGCCGAAACCTCCCTATTTCCCCAATGAAAAATCAGACAGGAACACTTCCTCGTATGCGCCGCCGGCGCTCATGAAAATCACGCTCTTCCGGCGGATGTCCACAAGCTTCCTGTCGCCAACCATGCTGCCTTCATGGAACACCTCGCCGTCGATGATGGCCAGGCGGGCTTGTTTCCCGTAAATGATGCCGGTAAGGCCTCCGCTTCCTGCTTGCGACCCGCTCTTCTGCGCGGGCGCCGTCTTGTTCCCCAGAGGATTGTTGAACGGGTCCCTCCCCCAGTCGCTGTCACCGGGAGCCTGTGCGGGCGCAACGGGCTTCTTTTCCGCAGGAAAGAACGGGTCTTTCTCCGCGTCGTCGTCCTGTGCCGGAGCGCTGACAGAGCAGAGCGCCGACAACAGGAGCGTTATGATTGTCGTTCTTTTCCACATAGACTGATGCGCCTTCGTCCCTCGTCCTCACTTCTCCATATAGGCAACCGCTTCCACCTGCACCGCGCATACGGAAGAAGAATCCGGACAGGACTCCATGCGGATCTTCCGTAAATTGACGATCTTTGACAAGCCCTCGAGCCGTTTGAAATAATCGGCAATCTCCCGGTAGCGGCCCTTGAGGTCGAGGTTCATCGATATTTCTTTATAATTCTCTTTGTCGATCTCCTGCGAGGGATGGACCGATACCAGACTCACGTTCATCCGTCTGGCCTCCCCGGAAACATCCTCCAAAAACAGAACAACGCCTTTCTGGTCGATAAGCTCACGGCCACGAACGGCGATCGGGCCGCCGGCCTTGATCTCCGCCGCCCTGTTATGAAGATCGGCTATCTGCGCGGTAAGGTCGAGAATTTCTCTTTCCGCCCCGACAACGCTTACCTTGAGCGAATTCAGCGATCGTACCTGCATGGCGTAGGGGACCTTATAGAGAAGCGCCGACAGTGCGGCCAAAAGCACGAACGTCACGATCAGTCGTTCCCGCATGCTCAGCCGCTGCCAGTAACCCAATAAGACTCTGCCTTTGTCGGCCATCAGCGCACCTCACCGCCTTTTTTGATCCCGCAGGTGATCTCGAACCCTATGACGTCCTGTCCCTGCACAACGCTCTTCTGAGCGTACAGAAGCTGCGGCCGCTCAAAAAAGTTCGACTTTTCCATCGCAAGCATGAATTCGGCCACTGAGAGGTAATTGTATGCTCCGCCTTTTATCTTGATCGCCGCGTGGCCTGTCGTACTACCCTCCAGGTTGTCGAACCACAAGCCTTTCGGAACCGTGCGCGAAAACTGCTTAAACACCTCTGACCACAGGACCCGCTCGCCCAGCAGCGTGTAGATGAGGGCGGACTTTTGCCGGCCCGTTCCTGTCGGCGCAGGGATGCCCAATTCCTTGTACATGGCTTCCAGTTGCTGAAGGAGCTCATACTTCTGCCAGGCGATCGTCGTCATGTGCTCTTGAAGGTCCCACGCCAGCTTCCCCTGCCAGCCGAAAAGCCCTCCCCAGGCAAGCACAAAAATGATGAGCAGGATTTTCATTGTCCCGCCCGGATCAGCGGCCTTTTTTTCCTCCCTGGGCAGGAGGTTTATGTAATCTTTCACCATTTTCATATTTAGACCGCTCTCAGGGCCAGCCCCACGGCCGCTGAGAATCGCGCCGACGCGGGTCCAAACTCCTGGAGGATGCTCTCTTTGCACGACAAGCCCGCAAAAGGGTTGTCCAGTTCCACCGGGCCCTCCAGCGACAGGGAAAAATATTCCTTGATGCCGGTCATGAGAGAAACGCCGCCGGTTAGGATCGTGCGTTCCACCCCTTTTTCACGAAACGTGGTCTTGTAGTATTCAATGGAGCGGCGGATCTCGAGAAGAATGGCATCGAGCCTGCCTCTGACCGCGGCCACAACCTTATCTTCGTCCGGCGGGGAGAGCACGTCTACCCGATGCTTGATGTCCTCGGCGTCCTGAAGCCCGATGTTGAGCTGCTCGGACACCGCCCGGGTCATTTCGAACCCTCCGGTTTCGAGGCAGCGGCTGAACCGGAGAGAGCTGCCGTTGAATATATTGATCTCCGTTTTTCCCGCCCCGATATCCACGATGAGGTTATTGGCCCCATCGGTTTTTTTTCTATTACGATAAACATTCCTGAGCGCAAGCGGGTTCGCATCCACTGCCGATACCGCGATCCCCGCCTCCCGAAAAGGCAAAAGATGCTCGGTCACGGTCCCCCGCTCAGCGGCCACCATGAGGAGATCGTACTTGTCTACGGGCCCCTCCTTCTTTTCCCCCAGAATAAGGTACTCTATGAGCGCTGCTTCAAGCGGGTATGAGATGTGCCGTTTTGATTCCCAACGCACGGCCTCGCGAAGTTCCGCCTGCGGCATCTTGGGCAAAATAAGAGAGCGTATCGTCAACTGTTTGCCCGGCATAAGGGTAAAGACATTCTTGCCGCCGATCTTCTTGCCGGAAAGGAGGTACTTGAGGTCAGCGGTAACGCTGCTCGTCTTCGCCGGGTCAAGGGGAAACTCCACAAGGCCTGCTGACAGCAGTTTGGGACGCCTGCCGCCGCGCGCGATGCGCACGACCTTGATGGCTCCCGCGCCGATATCGATCCCGGTTATCTCTTTCGTTCCAAAGAGTCCCATAGCTTACATCACGACAGACGATGGACGACCGCTCGCTTTGTTCGACAGGACGACGGACGCCTTCTTCTCGTCCTTCGTCTTTGGTCCCTCGTCCATGTTCCGTGCTCCCTCGTTTCGCATCAACTCCCCGTCTTCCCGTTCTTTAATTCTTCAACAGCCATCTGGTACGCTGTCCTGTGCTTGAAGCCGCGCCTCAAGTACTTCCAGATGACCTTTATGCGCTCGAAGTCCTGCTTGCTGAATTCCCTGGCCTCAAGATCGCCCATGGGGATCCTCTTGGGACGCACATATCCCTTCTGCTCCAGGTAATAGAGCTTGTGCCTTGGTATCTCGAGCTTACTGATGATCTCTGATGTCTTCATACGGTCTCTCCCTGCGCCCTCTCTTCATGCCTTATAAAAACAAGGTCAAATCCAGCTTTAAGTTTATTTTTCTATAGTTCTTTAGTTCTAAATAAGCATGGGCCTGCATATTTGTCAAGGTAAATTTTGTTTTTCCAAAAAATCAGGGAATACGGGAAAACATCACCACGAGGGGTTGGGGCGATAAAGCAATAACCACAATATATAGAAATAATGTGAGATATTGAATCAGTTTTTATCGAAAGAGAACTACCTCAAAAATACCATTCCGAGTATAAAAAGCCCAGCCAGAACCAGGAATATGCCCGCCGGCTTTTTCCGGGCGATGACAAAATCGTCCGTCCGGCTGATCATCCGGTTCGACCATTCCGCCATTTTTGTGATCGTACCGGGAGAAACAAGAAAAAGAAAACCAAAGACCAGGGAAAACACGCCTACCGCTGTCAAAATAGTCATGGGACGCCTCCGTGATAAAATTTAAAGGGTAATATTCGCCATAGTATATCATAATATCGCTGATCCTGTATTGCCGTGCGATGCATTCTCCACAGGAAACTCCCGGTTCAATTAACTTCCTGCCGGGCCGCCTGGGGACGCCGGGCGGGGCTGATGATACGGATACTGCCAGATTCCGGCCCGTCGGAGACGCAGCCTCAGGACCGCGCGTTTCCGTCCCTGTGCCGCATGAGCTGTCAGGCAAAAAGCGGCCTTAGAACCATCTCAATGATCCTCATTACGCCCCATTACACGTAGTCTTCAATAATCAAAGTTTCAAAATCAACGACTCGCTCAAATATCTTGTCATTGCAAATGAAACCCGTGGCGCCGCGAGATATAGCCGATGCCGCCTGGATTGCATCAGGGGTTTTGAGCCGGAGTTCCGCCCGGAGCTTCGCGGCACGATCAGCCACGTTCAGGGTCAGGGGAACCCACGTGAGATTGGGGTAGGTCCACGGAGGGGAAAATAGCGGGGGTTGCGTTCCCAACTATACTGCCAAAGAGACTTTTTCACCAGCCTGTAAAGAAAAACGACCTCGCTATCCCTGTTCACCAGCCTGCTTTTTCTCATTTTTATTAAGGCATGACTTATATTTTTGGTGTATAATCTTTATATTATGAGGGAAAATGTCAAAACAAAACTTAAAGAGCTGGGTGTGTCGATCATCTACCTGTTTGGTTCCAGGGCTGGTGGCACTTCAACACCCATGAGTGATATGGATATTGGGGTGGTTTTGAAGGGAGAGATGACCCTTTATGATTCAAGGACTTTATACAACGACCTTTACGACCTGCTTTCCGGGCTGTATCCATTGGTAGAACTCGATATTGTTTTTTTGCAGTCTGCGCCGCTCACGCTTCAATACCATGCGATCAGGGAGGGAAAGGTTCTCTATGAAGAGAATCCGCAGCTTACTGCGGATTATGAGGCATACGTGATAAGCATGTATCTTGATTTCAAGCCCGTGCTGGAGTATTTCGATGCTATTTCGTCAGCGAGATACAGCCATGCATAACGTGCCGCTCAATAAAGAAGTTCTGCAAGCCAGGCTATCATACGTCGAAGACTCGCTCAAGAGCCTTGAGCGATTCACCGGCGTCGCTTTTGAGGAATTCCGCTCCAACCAGGACAATTTTCGCATCGCCTTTTACGACCTGCGGAGGGCGCTGGAAGCCGTCATGGACATCGGCTCTCATATTCTCTCGAGAATCCCCGGTGCGCGTGCTTCGTCGTACAAGGAAATCTCAAAACTTCTGGGGAAGCACAAGATCGTTCCCCTGGACTTTGCCGATAACCAGCTCAGCAAAATGGCAGGATACCGGAATCGGATGACGCACTTTTACTCCCAGATCACAGAAAAAGAACTGTACGATATCATCCAAAGGGACCTTGGTGATTTTGAACTCTTTTGTAAGCACATAAGCGATCTCTTAAAAGACCCTTCCAAGAGAGGATTCACATCTGAGTAGTAAACTGCCCACTCATTGCTCCACTCCCTGCTTATGTCGCGCTTATTCAGATCATCATATAAGTTATCACTGAATCACTTCCTGCCACGCTGCCTGCGGCCGCTGGCGTGGACCGATGATGGACACGCTTCTGAGGAGCTGACCGGTGGGGGAGGCGACCTGTGTCCAGGAATTGCCGTCCCAGTGGAGAATAGTGCCGACATCGCCCACTGCCCAGCAGTCCCTGCTGGTGACACAGGAAACTGAATTCAGATCCTCGTCAGCAGCTGCGGGGACGCCCTGGCAGGCCCAGACAACACCGTTCCATCTCAATATGCTAAATCCTGGATTTGTGCAGCCTCGCTGATCACCTACTGCCCAGCAGTCATCCATTGCCATGCAATACACAGAATTAAGATTCCTGGCAGCTACACCGGTGTTCACGGCAAAAGGGTTCCAGGCAGCACCGTTCCATCGAAGGATGGTCCACTGATTCGTACCTCCTCCGCTTCGGTTCCCAACGATCCATCCGTCATTGGCTGAAACCATGAAAACAGAATTCAACTGCTGGCCGGTTGGTGATGCAAAACCGCCCCAAGTCATTCCGCGTCGGATGGAACCATTTGCGCCGACAGCCCATCCATCTTCAGCAATACCGTCGTTGTCCGGATCCAGTGTAAATACGGAGTACAGGTTCTGGTCAAAGTTTCCGGCTGGGTCGGTGTATATCCAGTTGGCCCCGTTCCAATGAATAATCAGCGTATCGCTCCCCCCCACACGGTCATTACCAACAGCCCATGCTTCATTGTGTGAGAGAACATGAACAGAATTTAACTGAACTGTCGCCTCAACAGGAGCGCCGACCAAATCCCATCCCGGGGTGCCATCCGGATTCAAACGCCTGATTTGCGCATAATCTGTCCCCGCCTGCGGCCACAAATCCCCTACCATCCAGCCGTTCGCATAGGAGTCCATGGATACGCTACGAAGTGGGGTACCGGTCGTGACAAAGAGTGACCATGTCGTACCGTTCCATCTCAGGATCACCCCGTTGTTGCCCACAGCCCAGCCTTCCTGCAATTGTATTCCTTCTTTGACCGTCCGTTTCGCAGTCAGAGATGCCACAGCGGGGATGCCGCCCGCAGACGTGACACTGCACTGATATTGACCGACACGCGTATTCTGAGCATGACTTACAGCCGTCGTGCCGTCCCTGCCGCGAACCGCACCGACAAAAGAACTCCCCGAAATGCCG
>DATDRO010000166.1:0-3895 GCA_035291685.1 Nitrospirota bacterium
CAGTGGAGCCTGCCATGAAAAAATACGTTCTGTCCGCCCTGGCCTCCTTGGCCGGTTGTTTTCTGCTCAGCGTTATGAGCATCGCGAACGGCTCGGTCGTTGTGGACCGCGTGATCGCCGTCGTGAACGATGACATCATTACCATGAGCGACCTCCAGCGCGAGGCCGCGAAAAACCATGGGAACAAAAGAGACGACGGACTGCTCCTGGAAGACATGATCAACAGAAAGCTCGAGTTGGCCGCCGCAAAGCGCGCGAGCATGGATGTCACGGACAAGGAGCTCGACGAGGCTATTGCCGATATCATGAAGCGGAACTCTCTTGACCGCGCGCAGTTCGAAGCGGCCCTGGCCAAGGACGGGCTTACCCTCGAACAATACCGGGTGGAGCTCAAAGAGCAGATGACGGTCTCGCGAGTCTTTAACAAGTATGTGCGGTCAGGCCTCGCCGTTGAGGAAACAGAGATACGCGCCTTCTATGATCGGAACAACAAGAACTACTCGCTTCCCGAGGAGATCCGGGTCAGGCAGATATTGTTCAAGATCCCCGACAAGGCCTCGACATCCCAGATAGACGCTGTTCGAGATAAGGCGAAAGCCGCGTACGAGCGCGCCAGGCAGGGCGAAGATTTCATCCGTCTGGTGAGGGAATTCTCAGAGGGCGATACCGTTGAGCAGGACGGGGACCTCGGCTTCATGCAGAGGGAACAGACGCTCCCCGAGATCGAACAGGCCTCCCGAACCATGAAGCCCGGAGAGATCGCGGGGCCCCTTCAGTGCGCCTCGGGTTTTCACATCATCCGGCTCGACGAGGTCCGCACCCCGGTCAAGCCGTATGAACTGGTGAGGGACGAGATCGCAAATACCATCTACCAGCAGAAGCTGGAGAACACCTACCGCGCGTGGCTCCAGACGCTGCGCAGTGAATCGCATGTAGAAAACAGGCTGTAAGCAAGGAACTTAGGTCATGCTGTGGCGGCTGAGCGATGGGCCGCCCAAAAAAAGGATCCTGATCAAACCGGAAGTATTCGGGAAGTTCTCGATCCATTTTCTTTTTCTGCACCGCCGTTCACAGGTCCACGCAGGCATTCCATGGTAATATAAGCCTTGATTGATCGTCTTACCCACCCGCAGCACTTACGCTCCGCTTTGCTGCGCTGTTTTGGCTTAGTGGTCTGATAATGGTTTTTCACGCATGCTTGTGCGTGTCCCTGTTCTCGGGATGCAGGGGGTTCTGGAAAAGCTGATCCTCGACAAGAAAAACCTGGCCCTACGGGGTCTTTTTACTCTTTTTCCCGCACACTTTCTCATAGAGAGTTTCAGCGGTTGACCCGGAGGGAATAACCGACCAATCGGAAGATTCTGTGATATTTGCCGAAGTGCCGTCCTTCTTTTTCGCATTTGCCTTCAGCCCGCGCATCTTCTTTTTCGTACAATTAATTTCCCACAGGAACTTCGCTTCACTATATTTCGGGTTCTTCTCTGAATAGATTGCCCGTACCCACACGCTGACAAACCCGCCCTTCAAATGCTGTATGGTATCGGGATTAAAAAAATAATCGGCTTCATCCTCATCGGTCGCGTAATGTTCCCACCGCTCTTTTATTACCTCTTCCTTGCCCGGTGATGAGGCCCGGGATTGATAAGCAAGAAAAATAAGGGACAAACAAAATAATACCGTTAATAACTTCGCGGCTATTTTCAAAATAACCACCTCCCCTGACAGCGTTTGGCGTTCCCCGGCGGACCGAACGCATTATCCGCTGCCTATATTAGGCAATTCCATATCGAAATGCAATCATATTTTACGGCAAGAAAGAAGGGACGTTGCATCACGGTCTTTTTCTGAACAAAAGAGCTTCCCGCTATGGTAGAATAGCACCGGTCCCATGAAAACCATTCGACTGAAAAAGAAAGAGGAACGGCGCGTGCTGCGCGGGCACCCCTGGGTGTTCAGTAATGAACTCCGGGAAATACCCGCGGGGGTCGCTCCGGGGGAGATCGTGGACGTTCTTGATTTCTCCGGGCGCTTCGTCGGCCGCGGCGCCATCAACCCGCACACGCTCATCGCCGTGCGTATCCTGACGAGGAAAAGGGAAGAGATCGACGACGCCTTCCTCCTCCAGAGGATAACCACGGCCCGCGATCTGAGAACAAGACTGGGTTTCGGGGACTCCTTCCGCGCGGTTTACAGCGAAGGTGACGGCCTGCCCGGGCTCATCGTGGATAAATACTCGGACATCCTCGTCGTACAAACCCTCACTGCGGGGATGGAGCGCCTGCTCGATACCATTATCACGGTTCTCCGGGAAGTGTACTCGCCGCGGGCTCTCGTTCTAAAAAACGACGCCGCTTCACGGGAGATCGAGGGACTGGAGCGGCACACGCGCGTTGCCTTCGGCCCGGGACCGGGTCCCGTGCTCATGGAAGAATCCGGGCTGCAATACAAAGTCGATGTTCTCGAAGGTCAGAAGACCGGGTTCTTCTTTGACCAGCGGGAGAACAGGCAGGCCCTCAAGGAACTCGTGAAGGGCCGGCGTACACTGGATTGTTTCTGCTACGCCGGAGCCTGGGCGCTGAATGCCGCGCGTTTCGGCGCCTCTGAGGTCATCGGCATTGATTCATCGGAGAAGGCCGTGAATCTGGCCGGAGAGAATGCCACACTAAACAACCTGTCCGTGCGCCTTGTTGTGGGTGATGTTTTTGAAGAGCTGCGCGCGTTCGAGAAAAAAGGCGAGCGATTCGGCTGTATCGTTCTGGATCCGCCGGCCTTCGTCAAGAGTCGGGCAAAGACCCGGGAGGGCATTAAGGGGTATAAAGAGATCAACCTCCGCGCTATGAAAATGCTCGAGCCCGGCGGCCTTCTTGTTTCTTGTTCCTGTTCCCACCACGTTGACGTTGAGCTCTTTAAGGAGATGCTGATCGATGCCGCGTACTCCGCTGGCAGGGGCGTCCGTCTTTTAGAGATGCGGTCGCAGGCGAGGGACCATCCAATCGTCCTCGCGGCGCGGGAGACGCAATACCTCAAATGTGCGGTGCTGATTGTGGAATGAGACGGCTATTGGCTCATGGCTCATTGTTTTTAGCAGTAACACCATCAGCCAAGAACCATGAGCTGTAGTTTTATCTTGACTAAGCGCTGTCCTCTGTGATAAAAAGTATTCGTTGCCGGGCGATTAGCTCAGCGGGAGAGCACTGCCTTCACACGGCAGGGGTCGCAGGTTCAAACCCTGCATCGCCCACCATTATTCCGAATAAAAAACCCGACCGTGCAACTCATCACAGGGTCGGGTTTTTCTAATTATATCTGAAATCTTTTCTCACGCGCCTTTTTTGGCAAGCTGCTTTTCTTCTTCTTCCTGTAATGTTTTACACTCTATACAGAGCGTCGTCACCGGCCGGGCCTCGAGCCTGCGCATGCTGATAGGTCCGCCGCAGGATTCACACACACCGTAGGTCCCGCTGTCTATGCGGGCTATCGCCTCGTCGATCTTTTTGAGCAGTTTCTGCTCCCTGCCGCGCAGTCTGAGCACAAAATTGCTGTCCAGCTCGGCAACCGCCTGGTCCGTGGGATCAGGAAAACTCTCTTTCTCCTGGCCTATCTTGCTGTTCAACGTCTGTTCCGCTTCCTGGATAAGCTCGCTCCGCTGTTTCTCCAGCTTCTTTTTAATTGCCACCATTTTACCGTTCATTGATACCACCTCTCTACGTAACGAAAGAGTAAAGAGAAAACTCATCGTTTAAAATACAGCTTCGTACTATATCAAAAAAATTATACTGAGTCAATCGTAAAATAATATGCGCCGCCTAATTGAATAAGGAGCGGCACCAGAAAAAATATCAATAAACCGATAAAACCTTCGGACAGCAGGTATGTATCAATAAAGAATATGAAT
>DATDRO010000167.1:0-2623 GCA_035291685.1 Nitrospirota bacterium
CGCGAAGCTACACCGGCAGCGGATATGATTTTTTGCAGACGTTCTAACATGAATTCCTTTCCATACAAGTTTCCCCTCCCTTGATGGGAAGGGAGCGAGGGGCGGGAGACGTTGTAGTAATGGAGATTATTATACAGACAATCGTGGGAAAAAGCAATTAAGGCAAAATCCGCGCCAGAAATTTTTCTCTGATGCCGGGATCACGCAGCCGCTCCTCATCCTCAACAGGCAGCGAAGAAAAACGGTCGGCCACCGCTTCAGCAAACAGGCCGGCGCCCGCCCCGATGATTTCCCCTGCCGCCGAATAGAGCGGCGCATCATGCACGCCGCAACTGGGAGAACGGGCCTTGAAGACAAACCCTCGAATGCCCTCCTGCTCCAGTTGTTTTAATTTTCTTTCGGCCCAGCGAGTAAGAACATCCGTCCGGTCCTGCTTTGTTTCAATGGTGATCAAACGCGTCCGGCCAGCTTCGCCGACCAGTAGCATCGGTTCGCGCGGCACCCGCAGACCGGCCTCGACCTCGGGACAGAACGGCACCCACTCTACGATATGCCCGAATGTATCCATCAGGTATTGATCGAGCTTGTGCCCGCCATCGTAGCGGACGTTCTCGCCGATGAGGCAGGAACTGATGCCGATTTTAATTTTTGTCAGCATAAGATTAGAGAGGCGCCTTCATCATGCAATGGCACCCTCCGTCGAAGGCGTACCCCGCATCTTTCCCACTCTCACGTGGTGGCTCGCTTCTTTGCCGCTGCCTTCGATGATCTTTTTGCCTTCCGTTTGACAGTACCCTTCTTCGCGACAAACTTCTTTGGCGGCTTCACAGCCTGCGCGGAGCCGCCTTTCTTCTTCGCCCCGCCCTTGGCCGTCTTCCGCGGACCAGCCTTGCGAACGCCGTCGGCCATAAGAACTTGTTTTGCGGAATCACCAACCGGTTGGGACGAACCGGCATCTCCCGTGAGATCGATGCCGAAAACCGCGGACAGGTCGGAATCTTCAATGATCCGCGAACTTTTCTTCGAAGCCTTTTTGAGCAGGCTCTCGGCCTTGCTCGATACGGTCCGGCTGATCAGATCACCCGTGTCAACGCCGCGAAGAGTAAAAAAGAGCGACGGGTCTTCGTCCAGACGCGCGCCGATGCCGTAGAGCGCGGCGGCCACGTGTTTGCACATGCTCGCCCAGTCCGGACAGGAACAGTCGAAATCGATCTCTTTCGGTGAAGGGAACAGACCTGCGTCACGCTGCATGAAAACTTCTTCAAGACCCTTGGGGAATTTCCCCGCAAGGAGCTCTTCAAGGGTTTCCAGCATCCCCGCGCACTCGGACGTGACCTGCTGCCAGGTATTCCTGTTCAGCTTCTTTATTTTGATGTTGATGGAATACGGCTTCGCCCGCGAGCCATGCACCAGTGCCTTGATCTCGCCGGCGTTGATCTGGAGATCCAGGACCGCTCCGCATCGCACGTAGCTCCTCCCCCTTCCGATCCGGTTGCTGTAATCCGCGTAGCGTTCGAGGTTCTTGTTCCACGCCTTGCCCCACCAGGTACGCGCGATGGCGCTGCCCTCGATGATCACGGGCCGCACGTCATGCTTCTTTTTTAACTGATTCAGCTTCTTCTCGGCCCGCGCCTTTTTCTCAGCTTTGCGGACGTACTTCGGAAAACGACTCCAGAATGACATGAAAGCTCCTTTTTCAACCGACTTGGACAAAACCGAATCTGCCACAAAGTCACGAAGGCACGAAGAAATTCGGGAATCGCTCTGGTTTAGTTTACCGCCTGAGATTATAGTCTTTCTTCGAGTCTTGGCGCCTTCGTGGCAAAATATTTTTTGCGGGTTAACAGTACCTGCATCATATCGTCAGCGTAAACATCGCCACCAATTCCTTGTTGCTCATCTCCGTGATCCACGCCTCGGAGCCGGACTGGATGACCTCTTTCGAGAGTTTCATTTTCCCTTCGATCATCTGGTCGATCTTCTCCTCAACCGTGCCCTTGGTGATGAACTTGTGAACGATCACGTTTTTCTTCTGGCCGATCCTGAAGGCCCGGTCGGTTGCCTGGTTCTCAACAGCCGGGTTCCACCACCGGTCAAAGTGGATAACGTGGTTCGCCGCGGTAAGATTGAGTCCCACACCTCCGGCTTTGAGGGACAATACCATATAGGGCACATAGTCCCCGTCCTGAAAACGGGCCACGATATCTTTCCGCTTTCCCACCGGCGTGCCGCCATGCAGCACGAGGCCTTGCCGCTGGAATATTCCTCCCAGAAACTCGGAGAGCGGGTCCGTGATCTCCCGGAACTGAGTGAACACGAGAACCCGTTCACGTTTTTCATGGATCGTTTCGCAGATCTCGCGGAGTCTCCCGAACTTGCCGCTGTCGCTCTCGTCGTATACCCCGGTCCCGAGGTACTGGTCCGGGTGATTGCAGAGCTGTTTGAACTTCATGAGTGAGCTCAGGATGACCCCTTTTCTCTGGATGCCCTCCGTGCTTTCGATGGTCCGCCTGAGATCATCCACCAGCTTCTGGTAGAGCACCGCCTGCTTTCTGCTTAACGTTGACCAGGTCTTCATCTCGACCTTGTCCGGCAGATCGGAAATGACCGTCTTGTCCGTCTT
>DATDRO010000168.1:0-8935 GCA_035291685.1 Nitrospirota bacterium
AGAAAAAAGATCGATTTTGATATTGTATTTTTGGAGTATCGCATGACACCCTCCTTTCCGAAGCATCTGTTTCATCCTTGGGCAGAGACAAAACAGAACATCCCTTTCATAGCATTATTATACAACTATCAACACGAGGACGCGATACGAGGCGCCCTTCCGGCCTTTTCCATGGTATACGGGATCTCTGATAGGCTTCCCTCACTCAACCATCTCCCCTTTGGAGAGAGGACAGCAGTGAAAAAAGCGGGAACTTTCCTGAAATCTCCCTTGTCTAATACCCAGAATAAGAATTTTGCCAGTCAAAGCAGACACCGAGAGAAGCTTTTTAAAGAACAAATTTTTGTATTTCTCTGCGTTCTCTGCGGTGAAAAATGACTTTAAAAAGGAGGTCCATATGAACAGAATCATCGTATCAGCATTACTCATCTTTGCCGCAAGCATCGCTTCAGGGCAGTCGGGTTCGGCCCAGCAGAGAGAATCCGAGGACAAAACTCTGTCACCTTACTTTTTCGTTAAGAGTGACGTCCCGGCCATTGACCGGCTTCCGCTCAAAGCCACATCAGCAATCGTGAACATCGCCGGGGTGATTGCGGACGTAAAGGTCACCCAGGTTTACCAGAATGAAAGCAGGCATCCCCTGGAGGCCATCTATGTCTTCCCCGCCTCGACCCGGGCCGCGGTCTATGCAATGAAGATGACGATCAACGAGCGGGTCATTGTCGCGAAGATCAAAAAGCTTGACGAGGCCAGGCAGGATTACGAGACCGCGAAACAGCAGGGCAAGAGCGCGTCTCTGCTTGAACAGCAGAGGCCGAACGTGTTCCAGATGAACGTGGCGAACATCATGCCCGGTGACGAGATCACGGTTGAAATGAGCTACACGGAGCTGCTCGTCCCGACTGATAAAGAGTATGAGTTCATCTACCCCACGGTGGTCGGACCGCGTTACTCGAACCCGTCAACTGAAACATCCCCTGCATCCGAGAAGTGGGTACAGAACCCGTATCAGCATCAGGGTGAAGCTCCCCTGTATACCTTCAACATTACGGTGAACATCGCTGCCGGAATGCCGATCCAGAAACTCACTTCGACTTCGCACAAGGTAAACGTGAACTACCACGGCGCCGCGAACGTCGTGATCGACCTCGACAAGTCCGAAGAATTCGGCGGGAACCGCGACTATATTCTCAAGTACCGGCTTGCCGGCGATCAGATAGAATCGGGCCTGCTCCTGTACCCCGGGGACAAGGAGAACTTTTTCCTGCTCATGCTCCAGCCCCCGAAGCGCGTCACGAATGCCGACATCCCGGGTCGCGAGTATATCTTCATCGTCGACGTCTCGGGCTCGATGTACGGATTCCCTCTCGAGATATCCAAGAAGCTCCTGAAGGATCTTATCGGCAATCTCAGGCAAACGGACCTGTTCAACGTGGTCCTGTTCGCGGGCGGCTCAACGCTCATGTCCGAGCATTCCCTTCCCGCAACAGCCGCTAACATCCGGAAGGCGATCACCGTCATCGAGCACCAGCAGGGCGGCGGGGGCACGGAACTTCTTCCTGCCCTCAAGCGCGCACTCGGCCTCCCCAGGCCGGAGAATTTTTCCCGCACCATCGTGATCGCGACCGATGGCTATGTTACGGTGGAAGAGCAGGCTTTCGACCTCATCCGGAACAATCTCGGGAACGCCAATATGTTCGCGTTCGGCATCGGGTCGAGCGTAAATAGGCACCTCATCGAAGGCATGGCGCATGTGGGCCTTGGCGAACCGTTCGTGATCACCAAACCGGAAGAGGCCCCTGCAAGGGCAGAGGCATTCCGGAAGCTTGTCCAATCGCCGGTGCTTACCCGGATCAAGGTGGATTTCGATAACTTCAAGACCTATGATGTCGAGCCGCATGGAATCCCTGACGTGCTCGCGGACCGTCCGATCATCCTGTTCGGAAAATGGCGCGGGAAACCACAGGGAACGATCACGATAAACGGTATTTCAGGAACGGAGAATTACCGGGACACCATTGAGGTAGGATCTGTCAGACCGGCAAAGACAAACGCCGCATTACAATACCTCTGGGCGCGGCAGCGGATCATGCTCTTATCGGACTACAACATGCTCCGGCCGGATGACGAACGCGTAAAGGAAGTGACGAACCTTGGCCTCACGTATAATCTCCTGACCGCGTACACTTCATTCGTCGCGATCGATTCCGAGGTGCGGAACAAGAACGGCAACTCGACCACGGTCAACCAGCCCCTTCCCCTTCCCGAGGGCGTTTCTGATTACGCGGTCGGCGGGGTGATGAGAAGCGCAGCGGCAGCGCCGGCATCTCCGGGCGGTTATGCGGTCAACAAATCCGAGGCAAAGATGGCATATGAACTTTCCCAGGACGCGGCAGTCGGACCGAAGAAGAAGGACGGCGCGAAAGTGAAATCCTTTGAGATCACGGCGACCGGCGGGCTGACCAAAGAGGCGGTGCAGAATATTATCAACCAGCATTGGAGCGGGATCGAGAATTGTCTCGCGAACCAGGCCTTGGGAAAGCTCGTGATAACGTTGAGCGTAAATGCGGACGGTACATTAAAGGACATCGGCATCAGCCCGAAGAACAACGCCGTCAGGCAGTGCATTCGTGCGGTGATGAAGAACGGGAAATTCCCTGTAGCATCGAAAGGGACGGAGGTAACGATCACGCTGACAGTCAACAGATAGACGATTAAATTAAAAGTCGGCACGAATGTGCCGGCTTCTTTTACATACGGTTCTGTCGGGCCTTCCTACGGCGAAACGAGCACCTTGCCGACAAGCTCATCCATGAGGGTCTTGACGGAAACTATTTTATCGATCCGGTAGGCATTGGTGCCCACGGTATAGAGAGCTTCTTCCTTGTCCGGGTTATAACCCGCGGAGCTCAAAAGCCCGTTGCAGATGCAAAAGTGATGTTCATTGCTTTCCTTGGCCGGACACTTTGAGAACTTGCCTTCCGCGTCTTTCAACAGAACATACCCCTTATCGCACTTTGGTTTTCTCGATTTTTGGAGCGCGGATACGTACATGGGCGACTGCTTGATGACCCGGAAGGGCAGCCCGCAGGGTGAGCCCGGATCGTGCGCGACAACGATGTCCTCCTGCTTCGCGCCAATTACAGCCTGTTTGTACGCCGCCGACGCGCTGCTTTCCTCGGTCGCGAGGAATCGCGTTCCCATCTGAACTCCATCGGCGCCCATTTTGAGAAAGCGGATGATATCCTGGTGCGTATAAATTCCGCCTGCGACGATAATGGGGAAGTCGCCGTACTTCATTGCCATGTCCTTCACCGGCGGCAGGAGGTTTTCCAGAATATTGCACTCGAGGTCAACCTGGTCCATCTTGAACCCCAGATGACCGCCCGCGAGCGGTCCTTCGAGCACCACGGCATCAGGCCGGTAGCCCAACCGTTCCCACTTTTTGCAAATGAGATCAAGCGCGCGGGGAGATGAAACGATCGGGATGAGCGCCGTGTCTTTCGGGGCCTGGATCGCCGGCAGGGACATCGGCAGCCCGGCGCCTGAAATAATTGCGTCCGCCCCCGCATCCAAAGCGCCCCGCACAGAATCCTCGTAGTCGCGGACCAGGGCGCACATAATGTTTATGCCGGCGGTGCCGCCGGATGACTTTGAGAGAGAGACCTCTTCATAGGCGGCCTCGTAGGTATTCAGCTTTTTGTTGTTCCGCCTGGAAACGATACGATCGATGGCGGCGCTCGATACAATGCCGAGGCCTCCTGCACGCGCGACGGCGCCGGCCAGAGGGGAAAGCGAAACTCCGACTCCCATTCCACCCTGTATGATCGGTACTTTTATTTTTTTCCCCTTGATGACAAGCTGGGGTAAGGCTGATTCAAAATCGAACAAATTGACCTCTCATTGATAGACAGAAAGGCTGAGCGGGCGGTCCCGATCGTGAGGCAGGTGGGCGTCGCTTTTCTGAATTTATAATTTCTTAGTTTGTATAATAACGTATTAATCGAATTTTATCAAGTGAATAATCAATCCCTGCAATTATTTTCAGGCGAACGCAATTGAAGAAAAACCTTGACGTTGCAGGACTTTTCACTACAATATTAAAGAGCCGTCTCCAACTATTTATACGGACAGGAGCAACAGCTTCATGTACGACATTGCCATTATCGGCGCCGGGCCTGCGGGAGCAACGCTGGCACGGCTGGCAGGAAAGAACTATAAGGTCCTGTTGATCGACAAGAGAGCAGGGCCTCAAGTCTCCATTCCTGCATGCCCCCCTGCTCAGAAAACTGGCCATGAAATCCGGGATCATGAGCATGGAAGCCGGCCCGATATAGGCCGGCGTCAATTTCAGGGGCCTCAAAATATGCAAAAAACTGGTTGACTTTTCGTTTCATAACCGTATAATAGTATGCAAATAGAGTTCGGAAGTTTTTGTTAACAAGGAAGGCTGCAAAAACTTTTGATTTTTGCGGCCTTTTTTGCATACTGCTGACCGAACTCTGTAATTATCTCAAGGAGGAGAAAAACAGATGTCGAACGGTTCCGTAAAGTGGTTCAATGATGCAAAAGGTTTCGGTTTTATTACTACAGATGAGGGGAGTGATGTTTTTGTCCACTTCTCAGCGATCAAGGGTGAGGGTTTCAAATCTCTGGCAGAGGGTGATGCAGTCAGCTTCGATATTGAAAAAGGGGCAAAAGGCCTTCAGGCTGTAAACGTCGTAAAACTCTAAAAACCAGACCGCCCCTGTCCGTACCTGCAGGGGCGTTTTATATGCAGGAATTGCAGGGAAACGCGCTTACCCGGAGGAGAACATGGCCAAGAAGATCTATGTGGGAAATTTGTCGTACAATGTCACGGAAGACAGTTTGAAAGAAGTTTTCACCCCGCACGGAGAAGTGACCTCGGTCAAGCTCATAACGGACGCCGCGACCGGGCGTTCAAAGGGCTTCGGCTTTGTTGAGATGGCCTCCGATGAGAGCGCCGACAAAGCGATTGCCGGCCTGAACGGGACTACCCTGCTGGACAGAACGATCAACGTCAGCGAAGCAAAGCCGATGCGGGACAAACCGCGCGGCGGTGGCGGCGGCGGCAGAGGCGGCGGTGGCGGTCAAAGGGGCTTCGACAAGGGTGGAAGGAAGCCGAATAATTGGAGATAAGAGTAGACAGCAGGGACATCGAAAAGGCCCTCAAGCTCCTTAAGCGAAAAATACAACGTGACGGCCTGTTCAGAGAGTTTAAGAACAGGCGTTTCTATGAGAAGCCTTCGTTGAAAAAAAACGGAAACGGATAGAGGCCCAAAAGCGGAAACTGAAAGGCCTCCGGATGAGCAGGCAGTACAGCACGGGCCGTTAGCGCCTGAGAGGGCAGCGGCATGAACACCCGGCCGTTACAGCTGGCGGCCGAAGAACGGGTATTAAAGAAAAATCAAAGGGAAGCACGAGTGAAAACTCGGCTTCCCTTTTTTGTTTCCATAGGATTTATGCTTCATCGCAGATACCGCATGAGAGGTATGCTATACTTTAACAAAGAGCTGTCCCACTCGATTTTTTCACCCACAATAAGAATCCAGCGTTAAACAAAGGAGGAACCTATGCTCGTCATTGCTGAGAATCTCAACATGAGAAATGCCGCTTACCGGGAGGCCGTGAAGAAACGGGACCGGAAGGCCATCGAGACCATGGCAAGGGAGCTCGCAGCGAAAGGGGCGGACGTCATCAACGTCCAGTGTTCGGTCGACGGCATCGGAGACGAGGAGGCCCTGCCCCTGGTGACCGAGGCCGTGCAGCAGGGAGGGGGTTTGCCGCTCTGCCTGGATTCGAGGAACGCGAAGGCCCTGAAAAAATCCGTCCCTCTCTGCAAAGAGCCCCCGATAATTAATTATCTCTCGGCGGATGAAAAAGCCCCTGATGATATCTTCGCGCTGGTCAGGGAATCAAAATCAACGCTCATCCTCAGGGCGCTCAAGGGGACCGTGCCGACGAGCCTCGAGGCAAAGCTCATGATCATCGAGGACCTCATCGAAAAGGCGAATGCCGCCGACATCCCGAACGAACGGCTGTTCGCCGATCCGTCCGTCGTCCACATCGGGAGCGCGATGGGCCAGGAGCACCTTCTGAACGCCCACGAGAGCATCATCGTGCTGAACGAGATGGTCGATCCCCCGCTCAACACCGTGGTATGGATCTCGAACGTAACGTCAGGACTGCCGAAGAAGATGAAATCGAGGGTCGCATCCGCCTATCTCTCGTACCTCGCGGGGGCGGGGCTGAGCGCGGCGCTCGTGGATGTAAAAGATGAAGAGATCATGAAGACCGTGTACCTGATCAAATCCTTCAGGGACGAGATCATCTTTTCACCGGGCGATATCGCGTGACGGAGCGCCGGTTTCGCAGTCGGCCGCGAGGTCAGTGCCGTGCCTGCGTGACACGCGCGCACACGGTCTCGCTCAGGTCCTTGACTGTATAAGTCCATAGATGGGCGATGCTGATATCACTTCAGCACATTCCAGTCGGTTATCGAATAGAACGAGTTCCTTCTGATAACCGTGGGATATACCATCTGGGAACCCTGATGGTTGCGGCTCGAAAAGCTTATCCTGCTGCCGACCTGAATATCGAAATCGTTCATGCTTTCCGCGGTCTGCATGAACGATTCTCTCGTCGGGTTGTTGCCTGTCCTTCTGAGAATTTCAACGAAGACCTTCGCTGCCAGAAATCCTTCGAGACTCACAAAGCTAAAGCCCGCTGCCGGCGAAAATTTCTGCATTGCCGCCATGTACTCGCCGACCGCGGGGTACCGCGCGCCGCCGAGATAGGTGTAGTACGGCGGGACCACCTCTGTTACCACCACATTCTCACCGTATTTTCCGAGCAGCTCAGCCAGCTTTTCCGGCCCGACAAAAGAGACGTTCATAAAAATCGGGTCCCGACCGCTCTTTTGCTCCCCGGCCGTCTTCTGTTTCCAGCTGATGATGAATTTTGCGCAGGCACTGTAGGTCCCGGCCATGACAATCGCGTCTGGCCGCGCTGCCCTGATCTTCTCCAGCCCGTGGGAGACGTCCTCGAAATTTCTCCTGTAGGTACCCGTCCCAACAAGCGCAAGCTTCCGTTTCTTCAACGCTGTTTTCGCCGCCTCGAGCACCGCCATGCCGTACGTGTCTTCCTGGTAGAACACCGCGATCTTCTGGTGGCCGAGAACATCGACCATGCCATGGATAAATGCCTCGACCTCCTGATTGTAACTTGCACGGTAGTTGAGAATGTACTTTATAACGGGGTTCCTCAATGATTCCGCGCCCGTGAACGGCGCGAACAGGGGGGCCTTTTCAGCGGCAAGGATCGGTTTAATCGCCATCACCGTCGGCGTCCCGACATTCCCGAGAAGACAGAAGACTTTGTCTTCCTTAAGCAGTTTGTTCACATTAGTGACCGCTTTGTCAGGTTCATATCCGTCGTCGTACGCAATAAGCCTGATCTTCCTGCCGTTGATGCCGCCCGATTCATTGACCATCTGTATATATGCCTCGGTCCCTGCCTTGAAATTCGTTCCCAGAAATGAAGCGGGGCCCGTCAGGACGGTCGACATTCCGACCGTGATCTCGCTCGCCGTAACACCGGTTTCCGCCTGTACCGGATATGAAGAGAAACAGGCCAGGACCACCAGAAAAAACGCCGTCAGAATTCTATTCATCGCCATTCTCCTTTCCTCGGAAAATATGCCGCTTGGTGTCCGTTTAGACGGAACAATACTTTATATTATATCTGAAAAATACCATTCTTCAAGGTCGCATCTCGACCCCTATTGAGGAACGGCACAAGCAGTTGTTTGAGTTGGATTTTAATTCTTTTTTGGACTCCGGATAGGTCTTCGAGTTTCTGCGACTTCGCGGCCCATACGATTAAGCAGGGAATAACATTAACAGAAGGGAAAGCGATATGGCGGTCTTCAGGCTTTTGCCACGCGCACGACGGTGTTGTTCTCGTTCAGGCCGTCGATGATGGCCCCAAGTCCGGCCATGTTGCGGATATAGGCAATGGCGTCCGCGGATATTTCCTCGCCGGGAACGAGGAGCGGGATGCCGGGAGGATAGACGGTCACGATCTCGGACGAGACCCTGCCAACAGCCTGGTCCAGGCCTACCAGTTCGGTTTTCGAGTAAAACGCTTCGCGGGGGGTTATGAGAAAACGATTGTCAAGCCGGGGCGGATGAACCTTGTCGAGCGGCAGGAGCGCGCCCTGGAGGCCCGTCTCCGAAGCTATCATCCGGAGCGACTCCACGAGCCGGTTGAGGTCGTCCTGCCGGTCGCCGATCGAGACGATGACGAGGATGTGGAAGGGGTCGGCCATCTCCACCTGGATGCCGTAGCGGGTGTTCAGCAGGTGCGACACATGGTAGCCGGACAGGCCCAGGTCCGAGACGGTGATCGTGAGCTTGGTCACGTCCATGTCGCTCATCCCCGCGGCCTTTGCCCGGTCCCTGCTGAAGCACGACAGGCCGTCGATCCTGTCGATCTTCGACCGGGCGTCTTCCGCGAATTTGACGGTCCTGTCCAGGAGCTTTTTCCCCTCGGTCGCCATCTGCATGCGCGCAAGGTCGAGCGAAGCCATGAGGATATAGGACGGGCTCGTGGTCTGGAGGAGCTTGAGCGTGTTCGTCACCACGTCGGGGTTCACCCTACGCGACCTCACGTGCAGCATGGATGCCTGGGTCATGCCGCCCACGATCTTGTGCGTGGACTGGACGCAGAGGTCCGCGCCGGCCTCGAGCGCGCAGACCGGCAGCTTGGGATTGAATTTGAGGTGCGGGCCGTGCGCCTCGTCAACGAGCACCGTCATCCCCTTTTCATGGGCGTAGGGGATGATCTTTTCGATGTCCGCGCAGAGGCCGTAGTAGTTCGGGCTGGTGATCAAAAGCGCCCTGGCTCCCGGGTT
>DATDRO010000169.1:0-11292 GCA_035291685.1 Nitrospirota bacterium
CCTGTTTGTCAAAGAACGGATTTACCGCTAAACGCGAAGAATATTCCTCAATTAATTCATCTAGACATTTGCGCTCTTTGCGCCTTCGCGGTTCGCTTGATCTTTTTTTTATAATACACTTCCACCAGATACAACCCCTGGGGCGGCGCGGTCTTGCCGGCCATTCTCCTGTCTTTTGACGCAAGTATCCTCTTCACTCCTTCGGGTTTGAACCTGCCGAGGCCGACCTCCACAAGCGTTCCAGCGATATTTCTGGCCATGTGCTGAAGAAAAGCGTCAGCGGTAAGCAAAATATCGATAAAGTCTCCCCTCTTTGTTATTTCAAGGGTCTTTAATGACCTGACCGGGTTCTTTGCGCTGCACGCTGATGCCCGAAACGCGGAATAGTCATGGGTACCGACAAGATATGCCGCAGCGCGTCTCATTGCGGGGAGGCTCAGTATTTTTGGAATATGCCATGCGCGGCTCCGGTGGAGGGCGGACGGAGCGTCACGGTTCAGGATGACGTATTTGTAGGTCTTTCCCGAAGCGCTGTAGCGTGCGTGAAAATCCGAACTGACTTCTTCGGACGAGAGCACCCGGATGTCAGGAGGAAGCAGATGATTTAAGGCCGGGGCCCATGCCTCCGGGGGCATCGCCTTCATGGTCGTAAAGTTCGCGACGTGGCCCAAGGCGTGCACGCCCGCATCGGTCCTGCCCGATGAGTGGAGGTTCACCGCTTCATGACTGAGGTTCTCTATTGCACGTTCAACGGTTTCCTGGACGGTCGACCTGCCGCTTCCCGCCTGGGACTGCCAGCCGTGGTAGTTCGTGCCTTCATATTCGAGAATGAGTTTGATGTTTCGTTGCATGGATGGTGCATGATTATCCCACAAACCTCAGATCAATTCAAGGACTCATGCGCGGAAAAATGAAAACGAAAGGTCTAAAGGGCATTCATGCGGAGGGCAATATTAAGATCGAGTTGACCGATGCGCGTACTCAGGGGAATAATGAGCGACTCGATATTCAGGTTGCCGTAGCATTTGATGTTGTCACCGACAAAAATGAGCGGCGGAGTCAGACGAAAGGTGAACCCCCGATCGTTCAATTCAGATACCGCCTTCGCTACCAGAACGTTCGTCAGTTCCATCAGCGTGTCGAGGGCGAACGGGCTCAACTCCGTGAACTGCTCCTTATTCATCGCACCCGCCATCCCGATGGCGGTGTCTCTCGACATCTCGAGCATGATCCGGCCCTCGACCTCGCCGGCCATCCCGACAACGGCTCCGACCTCCTTGCTCGGCGAAGCGTGCTCGCGAAGCTGCATACTGCCTCGCTCAACAGGCGCGCCGGTATAGCCCGACAGCACAGCTTTGGCGGATTCTATGATTGGATCCAAATAATCCAGCCGCATCCTCTTGTCTCCTTTCTAAGACACGTCCCTCTTCCTCCGTCATCGGCTTAAACAACATCATGCGCATCAATCAGGTCGGATCGGCGCATTTATCCGTCTCTATGCCAGTACAAACCGGATGATGTCCTCCATCGGGGCGTTCTGCACCGGTTTTGTGATAAAGTGCTTGGCTCCCTTCTTCAAGGCATCTTTCACCAGATCATGGTGCCCAAGCGACGATACCATGACGATCTTAGCAGTGCTATCATCCCGCAAAATCATTTCGAGGGCATCTATGCCCTCCATCCCCGGCATAGTGATATCCATGAACACGATGTCCGGTTTAAGACTTTTATATTTTTGGACCGCTTCCTGGCCCGAGACCGCCTCGCCGGCGAGCGTTCCGCCGAACGTGCTCAGCACCTTGATGAGCGCCTTCCGGGCAAACTCGGAATCGTCCACCACCAGAAATTTAAACTGTTTGTTCTGCCGTGCCTGCATGCGTGGTCACCTCCTTGAGAAGAGCCGTCAGCCTGTCCGGTATCGCGTCAAGCGACACGACCTCTTGCACATTGCCTAATTCGATCGCGACCTTGGGCATGCCGAAGACAACGCAGGTTCCCTCATCCTGTGCCATGGTGTACCCGCCCGAGGTTTTTATCCTTCCCAGACCGCGCGCGCCGTCATCACCCATGCCGGTCATGATAACACCAATGCTGTCCGAGCCGAACTCCTGCGAGACCGAGTCGAACAGAACATCTGCGGAAGGGCGGTGTCCGTTCACCGGAGGGCTGCCGGAAAGCACCACAACGCTTCCCCGGCCGACCCGTGCCATCTTCAAATGTCTGTTGCCGGGCGCGATGTAAGCACAACCCGGGAATATCTGATCGCCTTCCTGTGCTTCCTTCACGCGTATCTTGCACACCTGGTTCAACCGGTTGGCGAACATTTGGGTAAATCCCTCCGGCATGTGCTGCACGATCAGGATGCCTGCGGGAAAATCCGCGGGGAGCCGGGGAAGGATATAACTGATGGCATTCGGCCCTCCCGTCGAGATGCCGACAGCAACCACTTTCTTCAGCAGGCCGCCTTGCGGCTCCTTCTTCGGAGCAACGGCGATCTTTGCCGGCGGTTTGGCGATTTCCGTGCGCTGTATCTTGGCGACCTCGACGCGGCTTGCTGTTTTGACCTTCTGGATCAATTCGTGCGCGACTTCGTGGATGTGCAAGGAGATCGCGTCCTTCGGCTTCGTGACAAAATCCACAGCGCCGAGCGCAAGCCCCTCGAGGGTAAGCGCTCCACCCTTGGTCGTAAGAGAGCTTACCAGTACGACGGGGATGTGATAATCATTCACGATATATCGAAGCGCCGTCAGGCCGTCCATTCGCGGCATGTCGAGGTCCAGAGTAATGACATCCGGCCGCGCCTGCGATATCTTCTTGAGGGCGAAAAGGCCGTCCATGGCGGTATTCACCACCTCAAGCTCCTGATCCTTTGCGAGGATCTCGCTCAGGAGCTTTCGCATGAGAGCGGAATCGTCTACGACCATGACCTTAATTTTATTCATATATACTCTTGGTGTGCACGGGGCATGACGTCCCACATGCTAAAAATCTGCGCACCCTTTGCTCTTTGCCATCTGCTCTCTGCGACCTTCCCTACGCCTTGCCAGCTTCCCGCCGTATTTCCCGCGCAATGAGCGCAGGAGCGTCAAGGATGAGCACAACCTTGCCGCTGCCCAGGATCGAAGCGCCTGAAGTGCAATTGACCGTACCCCAATGGTTGTCGAGGACCTTGATGACGAGTTCCTGCTGGCCCACCAGCCTGTCCACAAGAAATCCATAGAGCTTCTCCGCAAGGCCCACAACGATAACGAACTTCCGCCGGCCTTGTCCCTCACCGGTGTCGCTGACGATCAACGATTCCTTGAGAGAAACGAGGCTGATCACCTTATCGCGGAACCGCAGGACCTCCCTGCCGCCTACTATCTGAATGTCGTTGTCCTTGATGCGGGTGATCTTTTCGATGGTCGACATGGGCAGGGCAAAGAGCCTGTCTCCTATCCAGAAGAGCATCGCCCTGATAATGGCAAGCGTGAGCGGCAATCTGAGGGTGAACACGCTCCCCTCGCCCGTTTTTGAGCGGACCTGTATCCTGCCCTTGAGGGACTCCATCGTCGTCCGCACAATATCCATTCCGAAACCCCTGCCGGAAATATCCGATACCACGTCCGCCGTACTGAACCCGGACTGGAATATGAGTTCCTCGGCTTCTTCGTCCGAGAGACGGTCCGCCTCATCTTGCGTCTTGATCCCCTTTTGTACGGCTTTTTTCCTGAGCCGCGCCGGGTCAAGTCCGGCGCCATCATCGATGATATCGATCACGATCTGGTTTCCCTCGTGAGCCGCCCTGAGGGTGATCTTCCCCTTGGGGGATTTCCCGATCCGCTCACGCTCTTCCGGCAGTTCGATGCCATGGTCAACTGCGTTCCTCACGAGATGGATCAGGGGCTCACCGATCACATCAAGGATGCTCTTGTCGATCTCGGTCTTCTCACCCTCCATCACAAGCTCGATTTGTTTTCCCTTTTCTATGGAAAGGTCTCTGACCACGCGCGGAAACTTTCTGAAAGCCTGCGCGATCGGCAGCATGCGAATTTTCATGACGTTCTTCTGCAGCTGCGAGAGGGTCTTCTCCATAAAGGCGTTCGCATCGCCGAGCCGCTTGACAAGACCGTCCTTCTTATTCCGTTCCTCGAGCTCCGTGAGCACCTGTCCGACCATCGAACGGCCGATCACGAGCTCCCCGACCAGGTTGAGCATTTTATCGACTCGCTGAGCCTCAACTCGCAGCGTCTGCGCCACCTCGCTCTTGACCGCAGCGTTCTTCTGTTCCTGTTTTCCCGCTCCTGCTTCATTGCCTCCGTGTATTTTGATCTCAACACCTTCAACGATGCCGGGGATGTCGATCATCTCTTTTACGGGGGCCGCGGAATCGGCTGCACCGAGCCGGATCGCTATACGGTCCGCCTGGTCGAGCATACCCGATTCCATGCTCGGCTCCACGCTGAGGATCTCGCCGAGAGTCGAGAGCCTCTCCACGATCAGGCTCGCACCAGAAGACTTCATATCACATTTCCTGTCGAAAATAACGTTGATATCATACACACATGAGGCTGAACCGCCGTCGGTCCCGGTTGCGGTCTGTTTGTCGGGATCGCTTCCGTTCCCGGACGCGCACAAGTAGCCTTCTATGCGCTCCATGATCCGTTCATCGAGCTTGACATCCATGTTTGACTTATAGCCGTCCAGGTAGAGCTGGAGCGTATCGTTCATCCCGAGGATCAGATCAATAAGTCCCTGGTCCACTTCCATGGAGGTATCATGGATCTTTTTCATCAGATCTTCAGCCTTATGGCTCAAGGTGTTCAGACAGGTAAATCCCAGCGCCCGCGAGTTGCCTTTAAGGGTATGGAGGTGTCGCTGAATATTTTTCAACGAGCCTTCCCGGTCGTGTCCCGCCTCGAGGTTCAATGCTTCCTGATTGAGCAACTGGACGATCTCATACGCCTCGGTAAAAAAGACCTCCTTGAGCTCGCTCAGTTCATGTTCGGTAAATGTGTACTCGCCCATAGTCTTCCTGCCGGGCCGTCCTTGTGTGGACGACAGACCCGCTCCTTGAGCTAACCCGTTTTCTGGTACACCGCGCCCTTGCTGTGATAGATGAATTTAAATTTGTCCGAAAGTCCCTGAAGGCTTTCGCTGTGTCCCAGGAAGAGATACCCGCCGACGGCAAGGCTCTTATGGAACTTTTCAATAAGTCTCTTTTGCTCATCCCCGTCAAAATAGATCATCACGTTCCGACAGAAGATGACGTCCAGTCCTACCAGTCCGTTATCGTGTTTGAGATTGTGGTAATCAAAGATCACCAGTTTTTTCACGTGAGGCTTTATCTGAAATGAGCTTTCAATCTTGTCAAAGTAGACCTTCAGGTATTCAGGATGCACGGTTTCCGCCTCGTATTCACTGTATTGGCCCTTTTGCGCGCTCTCAAGGACCCTGAGGCTTATATCCGAGGCCAGGATCTTGATATCCCACGCGTTCGGAAGTTCGAGATGCTCAAGAACGCTCATCGCGATGGAATACGCCTCCTGGCCCCTGGAGCAGCCGGCGCTCCAGAACCTGAGTTTGAGGTTGCTCGCCCTTTTTCTCTTCAAATCCGGAAGAACCAGTTCGTTAAACAGGTCGAACTGAGGCTTGTTCCGGAAGAACGAGGTCTCATTGATCGTGAGGCTGTCCACCAAATCGAGAAGTTCCCTGCTGCCCTGGGTCTTGTCAGTAACAAACTTGTAGTAACGATAATAACTGTTAAATTGGCTGGTCTGAAGTCTCTTCTGTAATCTGGTCTGCAGAAAGTTCCTTTTAGCATCCTTAATGGCGATCCCGCTCTCGTTATAAATAAGCTGCGAGAACAATCTGAATTCATCATCAGTAAGTATCATATCGCACACAACGCAACCCTCTGTTCCTTTTAGCCGCTGATTTATACAAACCAGACACCTTATGCTGCTGCATCGAGGGAAGTGGTTTCCTCGCGCCCGTCAGTAGCAAGCTTTTTTATTTCTTCCGGTTTGAGGATATTCTTTAGATCCAGGAGGATGATCAATTTATCAGGAAGCTTGCCTACACCCATAATATATTCCGCCCCAACCGAGGTAACGATATCCGGGGTCGGCTCAATGGACTCAGGCGGGATCCGCAGTATCTCCGTCACGGCGTCTACCAAAAGGCCCACTACCTTTTTGTCGAGTTCAATGATTAAAATCCGATTTGCCTTTGTCTCGGATGAGCCCTCTATCCTGAGCCTCTTGCTCAATTCAACAATAGAAACGATCTTGCCGCGAAGATTGATCACCCCCTCCACGAACGGGGGCATTTCCGGCACCGGGGTGATCTCAGGAACGCGAACGATCTCCTGGACGATCTGGATATACACGCCGAAAAGTTCCTTGCCTATTCTAAAACTGACCACTTGATTTTTCTTGTTCATAGGGCCCCCTGCTTTCAGTGATCGCGTCGATTACGCGGCGACCAGGCTCCTTATGCACTCCGTACGGCGATCGCTCACGATAATGCGAAGAAGCCGATCAAGTTCAGCCAACCCGATCGGCCTCATATTAAGGTAAAAATTCAGGCTGCGGGACATGGAAAACGCTCCGTACAAGATACCCCGCAATTTCGATTCCGGCCCGCAGTAATCTGCAAGAAACACTACGGGCAAATCCGGTCGTTGCTCGCGAACATCAGCGAGAAACCCGAGTCTGTCCAGATCTGAGGCGCCGGCGATCACGACATCGACCAGCGAGGCGGAGGAAAGCATGTCAAGCGCCGATGCTTCATCTCCGGTTTGAAGAACAGCAAAACCTCTCTTTTTGAGCACCCGTGCGAGAGACTCCCTACCTTCACTATCCTCTTCGAGCAACAGCACACGTTTCATCATATTTTCTCCTCTTCGTTAATGAAATTTAACAGGGAAATATATCCCACCGAATTTCAGAATGCTACCCGATGCATGGCACCCGCGTCACAAAAGCCCGCCCTTACGCTTATTCGGTAACAATGCACCCCCTGATGACCCCGGCCCGTTCTCGGACCCGTCGAGCGCCGCCTTCACGATCCTCCCGAGTTCTTTTGCCTTTACCGGTTTATTGACATACTCGAAGACCCCCAGGCTGAGCGACTTCAAGTAGGTTTCAACGGCCCCGTATGCTGTAAGCATGATAACCGGTACGGCCGCCGCAACCTGTTTGAGCGACGTAAGAAACTCCAGACCATCCATTCCCGGCATCCGGTAATCGGTTATCACGAGATCTATCTTTGCTCCATTTTGGACAATAGACAGCGCAGATTGGCCATCAGGCTTTGCAATGACCTTGTACCCGAAACGGTTCAGGATCTCGCCGAGACTTCTCAGGTTTTCGAGCTCGTCATCTACCAGAAGTATCGTTTTCATCATCACTCTCCGCACTATGCCATTCGGATCTACTGCAAATGATCCTGCCTCTGATAAAGCTCATGAAAGATCAAGCATCTTTTTCCATTCCTTCCGTATCACGGTGCGGAAGAATAAAGGTAAATTTCGTGCCCCCGCCATTAAGTATCTCTGCCCATATTTTACCGCCGTGCGCTTCAACGATCTCTTTCGTTATTGCGAGACCCAGTCCACTGCCTGATGCCGCCGCATCACTCTTTTGTTCGACCGTGTAAAACTTGTCGAATATCTTTTCCAGCTCACCGTGAGCGATCCCCACTCCGTTGTCTGCCACGGAGATCTCGACGGACGCAGTGTCGCCGGCCCGGCTTTTTTCGTCCTTTGAAACCATCCGCGCCCTCACCCGCACACTGCCGCCGCCCGGGGTGTTCTTGATCGCATTGCTCAAAAGGTTGCTCAGCACCCTTCTGATCAGGTCTTCATCGGCCCGCACCGTGAATGCTCCGTGCGCTTCAAGACCGTGGAGAGAAACACCCTTGGTCCGGGCCATGCCCTCCATCTCCTGAACCGTTGACTGAACAAGCTCTTTCATATTGACTTCATGGTCCCGCACGACAAGCCCGGCATTTTTGCTGCGATACACATCAAGAAGATTATCGATGATGACGTTCATCTCGGAAGCGCTGTTCTCCATGATCCTGAGGTAGCCCTTTCGTTTATCCGGGGGAATGTCTTCGCGGGAGAGTATCTCGGTAAATCCCATGATGGACGATAACGGCGCCCTAAGATCATGGGCTAGTGCATGAAAGAAGGAGTCCTTGAGTTTATCAAGTTCCTTTATCTTGTCGATATTTCTGATGACCTTGACCCAGCCGTCCAGCTTTCCTTCGCTGTCCTGAATCGGTGCAAGGCTTACGTACACGGACATGCACTCTCGCTTTTCGTTTTCCATTGTCGCCTCAAAGAATTCCTGTTTTGTGGGATCCATCGAGGCGCCCCTCACCGGACAGTCCGCCTTGCAACGGTCCATGCTGAACACCTCATAACACGGTTTGCCCACGACTTGTTCATCACGGATACCGACCATCTTGAGCATTGCCTCATTGATGTAGGTGATCTTGCAATTGGTATCGATCGTCACGACACCGTCCGCCATGTTGCCGAGCACAATGTCCATTTTGTTCTTTTCGGTAATGATCTTCTCGCGAGATTTTTTTATCGCCTCGAACAGTTGAGAATTCAGGAGCACCTCCGAGGCGTGCCGCGCAAAAAGATGGAGGAGGTGAATATCCCTCTCGTCAAACGTTCTTCCTTCCGTCTTGTAGAAAACCGTAAGTCCGCCAAGGTCTTCCCACTCGTAAATGAGCGGCACATAGGCCAGGCTGCGTATGCCGAGGGAATAGAGCGCAAGAGAGTTCACCCGGGGGTCCATGACCGGGTCATTTGAGAAAAAGGCTTCCTTCCGCGCCGTTTGGGGTATGAGCCAATCGTGAGAGCCGCGCTTCATTTCCTTGTGGAAACCAAGATCCCTGTGAAAGATAAAATTCTTAATAGAACCTGGCTCCAGGGACGTTTGGAGCAGAGACCCTGCGGCACCGGTGATGTCGACCGCACCCTCACAGATGGCTTTGATCGAATCGGTTATCTTAAGTGACTGGTTCAGCCTCAGACTCAGATTGTAGAGCAGCCCGATCTCTTTGCTCCGCTCCTCCATCTCGAGATAACTGAGCGCCTTTGCCAGCGCAAGGGATGCCTGATTTACAAGAGTTTTGGAGAGATTTATGTCAATATCGGAAAACGGATTATCCCGTGTCGAGCACACATCAACGATCCCGACTATCCTGTCCTTAACGACCACCGGCATGAGAAACGCCTGGCGAATATTGTCACGGGCCATCGCCTGATAGACGAGCATGCGCTGCGGGTCGCCCTGTTCCGCGGCCGCACTGTTCCGAACGGAGAACAGTTGCGGCTCAGAAATCCACTGTCCGGCCTCGGACAAGGAGGTACTGATGCCTGTTCCCGCCGAGAGCACGGGAATTTCATCTATGTTTTTAAGATAGTAAAGATCATAGATTACCTTTGAAAAAAGATAGAGGGAAGAAAATTCGGTTTCAGCGATCTTTCGAAGACGGTCGAGCGTCGCATCAATGATCTCTCGTACATCCAGCGAGGCATTAAGGCTTGAAGTAAAATCCGAAATAAGTGAAAAATAATCCATCCAATCCTTCAGTTTCTTGTCAAGATGTTTCGCGTCCGGTACCTGCGTCTCTTCCGCAGGTCTCAGGGCGCGTCGGATTGAATTTTTCAGGCTCTTGATATCGATAGGCTTGATCAGATAGTCAGAGACCCCCCGGTGCTGCGCCTTCACGGCCGTTTCAAGCGAACCGTAGCCGGTGATCACTAAAATCTTCTGATTGGGTTTAAAGGTCTTGAGGTGTTCCACCATCTCAAGACCGTTGATACCCGGCATCCTGATGTCCGTTATTATGAGATCGTACTGTTTTTGTCTGAGTATTTCCAGCGCTTCATCACCGCTTTTTGCGCAGTCAACCTGATAGCCGTCTTTGAACAATATGGCGCTGAGGCTATCCAGAATCATCTCCTCATCGTCAATAAGTAAAATGGTATCGGTCATTTAATCGCTCCTCGCAGGATAATAGCCATTCCTTGTAACAACGCACAAGGATAACAGGATATTGTGTGCAAAAGCGATGCCCTTAATTTATCTTTATATATCAGCTTGTTAAAATGTATACCGTGACGGGTTTTGGACAGAGCATTTCACGATGATTATAAAAGGCGAGGAGTAACCGATTGATTTATATACAATATAGTAGTGTCTAATTCTGGACAGCAATTAATTCTGTATTGTCATATTTTCTTGAGGCCGAAACTGAATTTTCATCCGCAACAATTCCATGTTTCTGGATCTTGCTGTAAAGAGTTGACCGGGGAATTCTCAGCATTTTTGCGGTAAGATGCTTGTTCCCCCGACATTCCTTAAGTGTTCTCACAATCAACTCCCTTTCCGTATCTCGGAGAGACAATGACTCTCCTTCCTGAGACAGCGGGGGGGACGTCTTGCCTTGAATGACCTCGGGAAGGTCTGTCGGCAGTATCTGACTGCCCTTTGCCATGACAAGACCATATTCGATTGCGTTCACGAGTTCTCGGACATTTCCCGGCCACGGGTATTCCATAAGGACATCCATTGCCGCAGGCGTAACACTCTGAGCTTTCGCATGACCTTTATATTTTTCTATGAAATACTTCACCAGCAAGGGGATATCGCTGGTCCTTTCTCGCAGTTCCGGCAGGGTGATCGTGATCACATTGAGCCTGTAGTAGAGATCGTCTCTGAATCGTTTCGCTGCAACCGCTTCTTTAAGATCTACGTTCGTCGCGGCGATCAGCCTGAAGTCCACATGGATCGTCTTGGTCCCGCCGATACGCTGAAAACACCGCTCTTCTATCACCCGGAGAAGTTTTACCTGCGAACTGAGAGGCATGGTATCGATCTCGTCGAGAAAGAGCGTGCCCCCTGCGGCTGCCTCAACCCTGCCGATAGTCCTCTGCACAGCACCGGTATAAGCGCCTTTTTCATGACCGAACAGCTCGTTCTCGATCAATGTTTCTGTGAATACGCCGCAGTTTACCGCCTGAAAAGGCTGATTGGCACGGTGTGAACCGTCGTGTATAGCCCTCGCCACAAGCTCTTTACCGGTCCCGCTTTTGCCCTGGATTAGGACCGTACTATCAGAGGGTGCTATATTGTCGATAATATCCTTGATTCGTTTGATCTTCTGGTGTGAACCGATAAGATCATAGTTTTTTTTCAGTCTTCTGATCTCGTCCTTGAGCTGCCTATTTTCCACCAAAGAGTCATAATATGCCCGCGCGCGGTCCAAAATCTGAAGAAGATG
>DATDRO010000170.1:0-7593 GCA_035291685.1 Nitrospirota bacterium
ATAAAGGCGCCCCTTACGAACACACCTGAACCATTTTCGGCATTCGCCCTTTCAGGTAACTATATATAAATAGCAAAAATACCGCAAAATAACAAGATATTTCTGCGGGACTCCTGAAGCTTCCTGCAGGCCCGCCCTTGCGGGACGGAACGTGCGCTCACTCCAGTATTCATCTGCCTGTCTTCTGCTACTTAAACTCTTCCTTCTTCAATCCGTACCGCGCCATCTTTTCATGGAAGTTCTTGATGTTGATCCCCGCGTGCTGGGCCGATCTGCTGATGTTCCCGCGGTACATCCTGAGGAGCTGGGACAGGTACTCCCGTTCAAACCGCTCGACAAATTCCGCCTTCATCTTCCGGAACGGTTCGATGTCGCTGAGCGTCTGACAGGGAAGGCCGAACCGGCCGCCTGAACCGGACAATCCGAGATCGATGCGCCGTATGGTCTCGCCCTTTTCCATGATCACGGCCCGCTCGATGATGTTTTCGAGCTCGCGCACATTGCCGGGAAAAGAGTACTTCGAGAGCGACGACAGCACCTGGGGAGAAAGGGATTTGATCGTTTTCTGGTTCTTCTCGCAGTATTTTCTGAGGAAATGGGAAGCAAGGAGCGGCACATCATCCAGCCGCTCGCGGAGGGGCGGCAGTTTCAAGGGGACCACATTGAGCCGGAAGAAGAGGTCCTCCCGGAATGTTTGCTCTCTCATTGCCCGGTGGAGGTCCTTGTTCGTAGCCGCGATGACGCGCACATCCGTTTTTATGGTCTGGCTCCCGCCGACGCGCTCGATCTCGCGCTCCTGGAGCACGCGCAACAGCTTCATCTGCACGGGCAGGGACATCTCGCCGATCTCGTCCAGGAACAGGGTGCCGCCGTCGGCGAGCTCGAACCTGCCGATACGCTGCCGGATCGCGCCCGTGAACGCCCCCTTTTCGTGTCCGAACAGTTCGCTCTCAAGGAGGGTTTCCGGCAGGGCCGCGCAGCTCACGGCGACAAAGGGCCTTCCCTTTCGCCGGCTGTTGAAGTGTATGGCCCGGGCCACGATCTCCTTGCCCGTTCCGCTCTCTCCCTCGATCAGCACGGTCGCATCGGTCTCCGACACCGTGCGGATCACCTGGAAGATGTCCTGCATCCGGGGGTTCCTGCCGAGGATGTTCCCGAACTGATATTTCTCCTTCACTTGCTGCCTGAGATCCTCCAGCTCCGCCGAGAGCCGGTGCCGTTCCACGGCGTTCTTCACCTGGAGGCTCAGGTCATCGTAATTGATGGGCTTGGCAAGAAAGCTGTATGCGCCATCCTTCATGGCCTTGACGGCCATCTCTATCGTGCCGTACGCGGTAACAACGATGACCGGAATATCTCCGCCGCCGGCCTTTCCCGAATGGCCGCTCCGCAGCCGCTCAAGAAACCCCATGCCCGAAAGCCGGGGCATCTGGTGATCGATGATAATGGCGTCATAATCGCGCGCCTCAGTCTTCCTGAGGGCGTCGATCCCGTCTTCCGCGGTATCGACCTCGTATCCCTCTTTCCTGAGGTTGGCGGTCATGACGAGCAGGATATCCGGCTCGTCGTCAACTATTAAAAGAGAACCTTTCATAAGTTTTGGCTCTTTCATTTCAAAGCTGAAAGCTGACACCTGCAACCAGCCGCGAACGCAGGCCGGCCCCGTAGCGAGAGGCGCTGTGAGCACGCCGTGTAAGGTTCTGTAAAACATGTGGCTGAAGGACAGGGTGCGGGATGTTCTCACCTGTCAAAGCAATCTGGCGCGCTAAGCGACCGAGCGAAGCGGGCCGACCTGCATCGGCACTCAACTCAAGTACAAAAGAAGCTAAGTTTTTAAACCGAGTATCGCATAGAGCAGGGGGCACAGGGCACGGCGTCCGGCTTTGCGCTATGCCCTTTGCGCTTTGCCTTCGACTCCGACCTGTTCGATGTGTTCTCCGTCGCCCTTCTTCTCACGTCCCTCGTCCATCGTCCCTCGTCCATCGCCGTTCCGTCCCATCCCCACCGGCAGGCGCACGAGCACCCGGGTGCCGCCCCCGTCGGGCTGTTCTATGAAGATCTCGCCGCCGTGGTTCTTCAGCACGCGCTGGACAATGGTGAGTCCGAGACCCGTGCCTTTGATCTTGGTGGTGAAGAACGACTGGAAGATCCTGCTTTTGTCCGCATCGGGGATCCCCTGCCCCGTGTCCTGGATGAGGACCTCCACGCACCCGCCCCCGTCCGATACGGCGGTATTGACCCGCAGGCCCCCCCCGCCGGGCATGGCCTCAACCGCGTTTCTGACGATGTTCAGCAGGGCCTGTTCGATCTGGAACTCGTCCGCCTTGATAAGCGGAATATCCGGGGACAGGCTGATCTCCGCGGTGATGCCCTGACAACGCGCCTGTTCGAGCAGGGAATCAAGCGCCTGCTCAAGAACGGCATTGATATTGACGTCCCCCAGACGAAGCCGCATGGGCCTGGAGAACGAGAGCAGGTCTGATGCCACCTGGTTCACCCGGGACGCCTGGCGGTTTATGAGGCTCGTAAACTTCTGGATGGTCTCATCGTCCCGGTATTCTGTTGAGAGGAAGTGAGCTGCGCCCGCTATGGCGTTCAGCGGGTTACGCACCTCGTGGGCGACACGCGCGGCCATCTCGCCGAGCTCCGCCAGGCGGCGTGAATGTTCGAGACTTTCCGCAAGCCGCACCCGGTCCGTTACGTCCTTGATATACTCCACCACCTGAACGACCCGGTTACCCCTGTCCAGCAGGGGGAACGTGCTCACCTCTACCACTCTCTCTCCAGTATCGGCATCGATGGAACGAGTGGAAGAGAGCCGTTTTGCGATGAACGCGGGAAGTCCTGTCTCGAAGGTGGTCATGGCGGGACAGTCGTCGCATAACTTTACACCAAAACCGCATGTCTTGAAGCAGTGCTCGCCGGCCAGGATCGTTCGTCCAAGCAGGGCGGTCATGGACTTGTTCACGGCCGTGATCCTGAATTCTCCGTCAATCACCTGGATGCCGTCGGTAATGCCGTCGAACACGGCCTGGAGCCGTTTTCTCGCGTCTGATATCTGATCTTCCATCTCCTTCTTCCGCGTGATGTCCTCGAACATGATGACGACGCCTTTGTCTATCGACCATGTCGGGCGGCCGAGCGTGTAGACGCTGTAGCTGATGACCCTTCTCGGGCCGTTGCGCGGGGTGAGGTCGAACTCGAGGTCGCGGGCGGCGCCGGCCGCCCAGACCGCGTCGGAGAGGCGTTCCCACAACGCACGGTGGGCGTGGGCGCCAAAACTCAGGATCCGGCCGGCTTCCCGGAACGGAACGCCAAGAACAATGGCGCGGGGCAGAGAGAACAGCGCCTCGGCCGCCGCGTTGA
The DNA here is from genome assembly GCA_035291685.1 of Nitrospirota bacterium. Taxonomy (GTDB): domain Bacteria; phylum Nitrospirota; class UBA9217; order UBA9217; family UBA9217; genus DATDRO01. Next base: position 3,367 of record DATDRO010000170.1, read on the forward strand.
ACACCCTGATGCGTCCCTCGCCGTCAAGCGAGATCATCCCGGTCGCGACGCTGTCAAGGAGACGGCTCATGTGCAGAAGGTTCTCATTGCCGGGGTCTTTTGTCGCGCCCGGGGTCTTCACGGCGGCTTTCGTGAAGCAGAAAAGGACCCTCTCGAGTCGCTGCCGCCATGCGGCGGCAAATCCTTTATACCTTGTCCGGAGTATTTTTATGATCGTGAGCATTTTTGTCCGTTCCCGTTGCGTAATGGTAGTACGTATGCATGCCGAGCTTCAGGAGCCCTTTTTCGATCAACTGTTTGGCCGACTCGGCGACCCGGGGGTCAAACTGCCTGCCCGACTCCTTCTCCAATTCCCGGACCACCTCCGCGCTCGAAATAATGCCGCGGTACGGCCGCTCGGAGACCATGGCGTCGATCGTATCGGCTACATTGAGGATCCTCGCGCCAAGCGTAATGTTCTCTCCGGAAATGCCCTGCGGGTACCCTTTGCCGTCGTACCGCTCATGGTGCTGGAAGATCGCGCTCATGATAGCGGGGGCAAAACCGATCGGATCGAGTATTCTGATGCCGTGCGCCGGATGGTCCTTCATAATATCGAACTCTTCCTGACTCAGGCGGTCAGGCTTGCTGATGATCCTTTCGCTGATACCGATCTTCCCCACATCATGGAGAATGGAAGCGATGTGGATCTCCTCGAGCTGCGAAGGGCTCATCCCCAGCTCACGGGCGATCGAGACAGCGTACTTCGCCACATTGGTGGAATGCCATCTCGTGTAGGGGTCCTTTGCCTCAACAGCCGCAACCAGCGCCTGGACCGTCCGGAAGTAACTCTCCCGCGAATCTTCGAACAGGCTGGCGTTCTCCATGGCCGCAACCACCTGGCTCGCGAGGATCAGGACGACCTGGAGGTCGCTCTCCGTGAACGACGGGCCGGTGTGTCTGCTCACATTGAGCACCCCGAGCGCTTTGTTCCTGCCCACAAGGGGGACGGACATGGAAGAATACGGCATATCTTCGAGATTCAGGGAATCCATCACTTCCTGTTCCGGATGCCTGCCGTTTGATATAATGAGCGGTTTTCTCCGGTTCAGCACCAGCATCGAGACGCCTTCTCCCGCTTTGCGGCGCGCCGAAAGGGCCATATTCTGCGGCAGGCCATGCGAGGCGCGGATGACGAGGTCCCCGGTGGGCTCATCGACCAGCATGAGCGAAACGCGGTCCACCGAAAGTTCCTGCACGAGGACCTCCGTAATGATCTTGAACAGATGGGCGAGGTCGATCTCCGTGACAAGGAGCTTGCTTATCTCAAAGAGGGGGATCAATGCCTTGAGCCTGATATTTTCCTTCTGGAGCCGTGAGCGGGTCACGGCGCGCTCCACGGCGCCGACAAGCTCCTCCTGGGTGAACGGCTTGAGCACAAACCCCTCGACGCCCCTCATGAGGGACTCGATCGCGGTATCGAGCGTTCCGTGGCCGGTAATGAAGACGGTAACAATGTCCTGATTGATCTTGCGCACCTGTTCGAAAAGCTCCAGCCCGTCCATCCCCGGCATCTTGATGTCCGTGATCATCAGATCGACGTCATTCCGCTTGAGCTCTTCGAGCGCGGCAGCGCCGCTCGGCGCCGTGGTAACATGGTACCCCTCGCTCGACAGGACATGAGAACAGAGGTCACGGATCATTTCTTCATCGTCAACAACGAGTATTTTTTCGCCTGCCATAGGATGTCTCCGCCTGATCTATCAAAATAATATTAAAAAACCTTTTCACCGCCGAGAACGCAGAGCAAAAGATGAAGACCAGAAGATGAGATGATGGGAAGTTGAGGCAGAGTAGTTTCACGGCTTCTCAGCTTCACAAGTTCTCAACTTCTTTGTTAGAATCCTCACGCCTCCCCTTCAGGCAGCGCTTCTTGATAACAAGGCAAAAATACTCTGAAGGTTGTACCCCGCCCGGCCGCGCTCTCAACTTCTATTCGACCGCTGTGGTTGTGAATAATCCGCTCGCTGATGGAAAGCCCGAGGCCGGTGCCGCGGCCCTCCCCTTTCGTGGAGAAGAACGGCTCGAATATCTTCCTCTTGTTTTCTTCAGGGATGCCGATACCGGTGTCCATAAATTCAACGACCGCCTCGCTCTGCCGGCAGGCGTTCGCCCGGACCCTGAGCTCTCCGCCCTGCGGCATGGCCTGGAGCGCATTGTTGACGATGTTGATGAAGACCTGTTTTATCTCGTTGGGGTCCATGGTCACGATGATCGGCGTGCCGTCGAGCTCTTCACGGATACTCACGGAGGACGCCTCTGCCACGCCCTGGACGAGCGCCAGCGTTTCCCGGAGGGGCTGCAACACGTCCGTCGGGCGCATCCAGGACGGTTTCTGGCGCGCGAAATCGAGCAGGTTCCTGATGATCTTTCTGACCCTGAGCGTCTCCTGTTCCATCACGCCAAGCACTTTCCTCGGCGCCTCGGGCATATCAAGCGTTTTCAAAAGGTGGGTCGTATAACCAAGCACGCTTGTGAGGGGATTATTGATCTCGTGCGCCACATTGGCGGCGAGCTCGCCGATCGCCGCCATTTTGGTCGAACGCACAAGCTGTTCCTGCGCCTCCTTGAGCTCATTCATATTGTTTTTCAGGTCGCTGTAGAGTTGCGCGTTCTGGAGCGCCGCGCTGACAAGATTTGAAAAGACCGTAAACAGCCTGAGGTCGTGCTTGTTAAAAGAGCCGCCGCCCTTCTTGTTGACGGCGCTCAGGAGCCCCATCATCCTGTTCGACGACCAGAGAGGCACGGCCATAAGGGACCGGATCCCGAGCGATGACATGAGCTCCTTGTCCAGCCTGAAATCGGCCTGGGCGTCAAGGATAAGAAGAGGCGTGCCGTAGCTGACGGTCCAGTTATAAATGCCTCCGGATTCCATGACCGTATCGAGGGCCTTCAGCTCCTGCGCCTTGCCGCCGAACACGCCGAGGTATTTCAGCTTGCGTTCATCCGGATCGGCCAGGGAGACGGCGGTGGTGTCCGCACGCACGAGGTCCTCGGCGCGCGCCGCTATCTTCGGGAGCAGCATATCGATGTCGAGACTCTCCATGAGGTCGAGCCCGGCGGCATGGAGGACAAAAAGGTCCCGGTTTCCCTGAGAAAGGCTCGCATCCCGCTGTTTAAGGGTGAGCGCCATCTGGTTGAACGCCTGGCCGAGCCTGCTGATCTCATCATTGCCCTGCACCGGAACAGGCGTCTTCCAGTTCTGACGGCTCAGCTCTTCCGCTGCGGCGCTCATTCTCAGAATAGGCCTCGTGATACGTTCAGCGATGATCTGGCTGAATACAAGACCGAGCAGAAAAATGACGCCGAGCGCAGCGACCCCTTTTTTTGCAAGGCCGGAAAATCGTTCGGCATGCGACTTCCCGGAAATGCCGATACGGATAAAACCGGCATTCTTACCGGCCACGGGAATGGGGAACGTGAGATCATAGACGCCCTTCCCGCTCAGAATAAAGGAAGGGTCGCTCCGCTGCCGTGCCGCGTCGCCGAGGGCGCGCTCCGCGGGCGGCCGGTTCCGGGGGAGAGAACCCCGCAAGGAACGAGGAGCGAAAGAGGAGATTATTTCGTTCGCCGTCCTCCCGACCATCAGATCTCCATCGCGGTTGTACACCAGAACGTAGAGCAGGTCCTGGTCAGAAACTGTTCCATCGTACGTTATGAAGGCCGGGAGGATTTTTTTGTAAATTTCATAGCTGTTGCGAGTGATTATGTCGTCAACCGTCAGTGTCGCCAGGTGTCTGGCCACGTACAGCGCCCGGCTTTTTATCTCTGTGTCAAGGGCGGCCTTCCCTTGCCAGTAAAAGACTGCTCCGACCAGCACGGCGACAAGAAGGAGAGCTACCGACATGAAGAACGCGACCCTGGCCCCCACGCCTCGCCACCACCCGAGAACCGGGCGCGTGCGGGTCAGAACCGCGGAAAATATGCCTTGCATCCATGTCATAGGCCGGACCGCATTGCTCACCAGATAATAGTAACATAAAACCAAGTCCCTGTAAACGCAAATAAAAAAGGCAAGGGGATACCCCTTGCCTATACATTCTATAAATAATGAAGTCGGCTATGCCTTCTTTTTTCCCTTCGCCTTGGGTTCCTTCGCCTTGGGTTCCTTCGCCTTGGGTTCCTTCGCCTTGGGTTCCTTCGCCTTGGGTTCCTTCGCCTTGGGTTCCTTCGCCTTGGGTTCCTTCG
>DATDRO010000171.1:0-3268 GCA_035291685.1 Nitrospirota bacterium
GCGAACAGATCCTCACGTTCAATCCTGAAAAAGGGTCTTTTGCAAAGGAGATAGCTCCGGCCCGCTCGTTCAACACCTTTGAGAATATCGAAATGGCCCAGAAGCTCGGAAAGGTCGGGGGCGGATATCTCCATTCCCACATCATCATGTACGACGGCAAGGTCATCAACACGAAACTCCGTTATCCCGACGAATTCGTGCGCCACAAGATATTGGACCTGATCGGAGACCTCTACCTCCTCGGCCTTCACATCAGAGGACGCATTACCGCCAACATGACCTCCCACGGCTACAATCAGGCCCTGGTGCAACGCTTGTACCAGGCTGTCCAGAGCAGCTCCAGGAGCATTTAACCCTTCCTATAACGGCAGCACTATGAACATAACTTTTTTCTTGCATTCCTCCCGCCATTATGTTAAAAAATAGTTAACACTCTGGGTAATTTCTCTGGGAGTGGGCATTTGCATCTGCCCGCTCTTTTTATTTGGGGGGACGATGTCCGAGGTCGCAGGGCGCATACGGGAATTGCTCGACCCCATCCTGGAGTCGCGGGGGCTCTTTCTCTGGGAGATGGAGTTCAGGAAAGAGGGGCCGAAGTGGCTTCTCAGGATATATATTGACCGGGAATCAGGGGTCACCCTTGAGGACTGCGAAACGGTGAGCAGGGACCTCAGCGCCGTGCTCGACGTGGAAGACATCATACCGCATGAGTATACCCTTGAGGTCTCTTCTCCGGGTCTGGACAGAACACTGCATACCCCGGAGCACTTTAAGCGTTTTGTCGGCAGCAAGGTCAGGGTCAAGACCTTTCTGCCTATCAACGGAGAGAAGGTCTTCCACGGGGAATTGGCGGGCATGGAAGAAGGTATCGTAAAGTTAAAGCTGGACGGGGACAAGGTACTGGAGATCCCTCTTGGAGATATATCCAAGGCGTCGCTGGAAGTGGAGTTCTGAGGGCATAGGGCACAGAGCAGAGGGCATAGGGTTTTGCTCCAGGCTCTTTGCGAAAGTTATTATCAGGAGGCTACATACATGAGTCAAGAGTTGATTCTTGTGATCGATCAGATCAGCAAAGAAAAGGGCATCTCGAAGGAGATGGTGATCGAGGCCGTCGAGTCCGCCCTTGTGACAGCGGCAAAGAAGAAATACGGGACGCAGAAGATCGCGGTACAGGTCGACCCCAAGAGGGGAGACATCGTCATGTATGCCTATAAGAAGGTAGTTGCGGCGGTGACGAACCCCGAAGAGGAGATCGCCCTCGAAGAGGCGCAGGGGCTCTATCCGGAAGCGCAGATGGACGGCGAGGTCCCCATCCAGATAGAGTTCCAGGGTTTCGGACGGATCGCGGCGCAGACGGCGCGCCAGGTGATCGTCCAGAAGGTCCGCGAGGCGGAGCGCGATGTGGTGTTCAAGGAGTACAACGACAAGATTGGTCAGCTGGTGAACGGCATTGTCCTGCGCCACGAAAAGGGCGCGTACTACATCGACCTCGGGAAGACCGAGGCGGTGCTTCCGTCACGGGAACAGGTCTCGCGTGAAAGCTACCGGAGGGGCGACCGCGTCAGGGCGCTGGTGCTTGAGGTGCGGGACACGTCAAAGGGGCCCCAGGTCGTCCTTTCCCGCAGTCATCCCGATTTTGTTGCCAAGCTGTTCGAGATGGAAGTGCCCGAGATCTACGAAAATATCGTCGAAATCAAAGGCGTTGAGCGCGAGGCGGGCGACCGGACCAAGATCGCCGTTTCGTCGAAAGAAGCCCAGGTTGATCCGGTGGGGGCCTGCGTCGGCATGAAAGGGTCGCGGGTGCAGGCGGTGGTACGAGAGCTCCGCGGCGAGAAGATCGATATCATCCCCTGGTCGGAAGACCCGAGGGTGTTTATCGCAAAGGCCCTGAGCCCGGCGGTCGTTGAGAAGGTCGGCGTGACCGAAGAAGACCGGTCGGCCCTTGCCGTGGTCGCGGATTCCCAGCTTTCGCTCGCGATCGGCAAGAAGGGCCAGAACGTGAGGCTCGCGGCAAAGCTCACGGGCTGGAAGATCGACATCCTGAGCGAATCCGAGTACGACCAGGAGCGCCAGAAGGAACGGGAGCATGAGATCGAGGCGGCCATTGCCGAAGAGACCCGCAAACAGGCCGCGGAGACCGTTGCGGCCGAGACCATGGAAGCGGAGCACGCGGAATCCGTTGCTGCAGCGGCGGCAGGCGGGGAAGCGGACGCTCCGGAAACATCGGAAGAATCCGGATTGCCGGCGGACCTGACGAGCGTCGAAGGGGTGGGGCCCAAGACCGCCGAGATGCTGCGTCAGGCAGGGTATGACACGGTCGAAAAAATAGCCGCCATGAGCGACGAAGAGATCCTTGCCGTGCCCGGCATCGGTGAGAAGACGGCGCAGAAGATACTCCTGTCCGCGAGGGCGCTTGTCAACAAAAATAACTAATAACTCGCGACTGACAACCATCAACAGTTGCAGGTTATACGTTGTAACTTGGCGACAGGAAGCGTGCCGAGCGCTCAGGATCTGCCCGCGTGTGACGCCACAACAGGGCAATGTTTATTTTCCGCGTCTTCGGAACAGGTAAATAATGGGGCATGAGCCGGTAAGGACCTGCATCGCATGCAGGGGATCGTTCACGAAAAATGACGTGGTGCGGATCGTCGCTGCTTCCGGCAGCGTGGTCGTTGATTACCGCGAGAAGCTTCCCGGCCGCGGGGCATATGTGTGCCCCAGACCGGAGTGCATACGAAAAGCGCTCAGCAGGGAAGGCCTGTCGCGGGCGCTGCACACGGCCAGGCTCACGCTCCCTTCTCCGGAGGAGTTTATCGCCCGGCTCGCAGCAGGCATTACGGAGAAGATAAGGTCTCTCGTCACCATGTCTGCAAAGGCCGGCAGGCTGGTAGCGGGATATTCCGCGGTGCGTGATGCATTGGGGAAAGGCAGTGTTTTCGTCCTCATCTGCGCCCATGACCTTTCAGACGGGACGAAAGAAAAAGTGTTGCTTCCGGATGAAGCTCTCCGAGTGCGCCGGACAACGCTCTTTACCAAGGACGAACTGGGGCAGATGCTCGGCCGCGAAGAGGTCGGGATCGTGGGTATCGAGGACAAAGGGTTTGCCGAAGCGGTCTGGAAAGAGGCGGAGCGATTAAAAAGCTTGATAAAAGTTCATCAGTAGAGTAAACTATGTCATGATTTTGTATGACTTTTTCGGGGGTATGTGATTGTATGACGGTAATCAGGGTACATGAGTTGGCCAAAAAGATGGGCATCGAGAGCA
>DATDRO010000172.1:0-3355 GCA_035291685.1 Nitrospirota bacterium
AAGCCTTTGAACATATCCGCAAGGAGTGTCAATATCGCGGCCTTTTTCCCGGATGAGCGGAGCACGTTGGTCGCTCCGATATTTCTGCTCCCCACGGTGCGCACGTCAACGCCGGAAAATACCTTCGCGAATAGCAGGCCGGATGGCATCGCACCGAGGAGGTAAGAAAGTATGGTGGCGATTATTTTATAGAGAGAATCCATAATTTTGGCAAAGTGCAGAAAGCAAAGGGCATAGGGTTTTACTCCATGCACTATGCACTATGCGATTCACGCCATGCCCCATGCGCCATGCTCTTTGCGCATCATGTTCTATTTATTCAGTTTCTTCCAAAACCGCATGAAATACTGCACCGCGGAATAGACGCTGAGCATCACCGCAATGAGGAGAGTGATCCACCCGAGCGTTGTCAGCCACGAGGTCTCCATGTGATAATCAAGAACGAACGAGAGAATAGCGACGATCTGCGTGCCGGTCTTGTACTTTCCCGTGGTCTCGGCAGGGATGACGATCCCTTCGCTCGAGGCAATGGCACGAAGCCCGGTAACGGCGAATTCCCTGCCGATAATAACGATGGCGGCAACGGCCAGCCACGCGTCCTCTTTATTGATGTTCACGAGAATGATGAGCGCTGACGCCACGAGGATCTTGTCCGCGATCGGGTCGAGAAGCTTTCCCATTTTCGTGACCTGGCCCCATTTTCGCGCCAGGTATCCGTCGAGCCAATCTGTCGCCGATGCAAAAAGAAAAACGATGGCAGCCGCGAGCGCGCGCGCGGGGTCGGGCTCGAGCATAAGGATGATGAATATCGGTACGGCGAGTATCCTGCTGATCGAGAGCAGGTTCGGTATGTTCAGGACGCTCACGGCTGTCTCCTCCATCTGCGGTGCATCCAGACCCACTGCTCCGGATTTCGCAGAATGCACTCTTCAATTTTTTTGGTGAAGAGGGCGGTATTCAGTATGATGTCCTTCGTGTCATCGCCGGTGCGGATGATATCGAGGGGCCCTTCCACGGTAAGCCTATGTTTGCTGTTGCTCATTCGCGTGATGTGGCCGAACAGCACCGGAGCGTTGAACTTGATCGCGATCGATGCGGCGGCAATGGGCGTCCAGGCGGGCTTGCCCATGAAATCCACGAACGCCCCCTCCACCTCGGTGTCCTGGTCGATGAGAAGTCCGAGTATCCGGTTCTCCCTGAATATCCGTATCAATTCCCTCGATGCCCCGGGCCTGCTCCTGAGTATGGTCCTGACGCCCTTTGCGGCCCGGAGCCGGACGATCATATCACTGAGCTGTTCAGGCTCGAGCGGCGCCGCGATCACGCTGAGCGGGAATTTTTCCGCCACCGCGGCAGCCATCATTTCCCAGTTGCCGATGTGACCGGTGAAGTAGACGGCCCCCCTGCCCCGTTCGAGCGCCCTGCGGAGATTTTCGTGTCCTTGAAATTCCACGACGCGCGAGAGCCGCCCGGGGTCCAGGAGCATCGTCTCGAGCATGGCCTTGCCGAGGTGCGCGAAGCACCGGTGCGCGGTCTTTCGTATCCATGCCCGTTCTTTATCGCCGAAAACCGATGTAAGGTGCGAGATCGCCCTCTCCCGGTCCCGGGGAAGAATATAGAACGCGAGATGCCCCAGAAGCCCGCCCAGCAGTACGCCAAGGCTGTATGGCATGAGCCGAGACGCAAAGAGCATGCTTCTCATAAACCACGCGAGCGACAGGCGGCTGAATTTTTTTCTTGTCTTCACCGTCCAGCTTGTCATAAAAGGCGCAGCTTGCCCTGGCTTTTAAGAATAATATTGATGACCTCTCGCACAGCGCCTCTGCCGCCGGCCGTCCCGGTTGCCATGTCCACGTAGGGCTTTACTGCCGGATCGGCATCGGCGACCGTCACGGCAAGGCCGACCCGTTGAAAGACGGGTATATCCACGATGTCATCGCCGATAAAAGCGGCCTCGTCGTCCCTGATCCCGTATTTTGCGATGATGGTCTCATAGGCCGCTTCTTTTGCGTGAGCGCCCTGGTGGATTTCCGTGATGCCGAGTTCCCGCGCCCTGATGTTGACGACTTCGGAGTTGCGGCCGGTGATGAGCCCGACGATGATCCCCGCCTTTTGAGCAAGCTTGATGCCGTGCCCGTCGCGCACATGAAAGGCCTTGAGCTCGTTTCCGTGGTTGTCCAGGATGATCCGGCCGTCCGTCAGCACTCCATCCACGTCAAGAAGGAGGAGTTTGATCTTTTTTGCTTTTTTCCCTATGCTTTGTTTTGATTTTTTCATTATTTTGGATCGAGGCAACCATGTTGCCGTCTGTTGGTAGAGTTGAGAACCACGAGCTATGAGCTATCAGCGAATACGCCGACGCGGTCGGCTCGGTCCATCGGTCTACACCACCCCCGCCTTCAAAAGATCATGAAGGTGGATCACGCCTTCCGGCTTCTTCTCATTATTGGTGATCACGAGACAGGTGATGGAGTTCTTTTCCATGATCGCCACGGCCTCTGCCGCAAGGGCGTCCTTGCTAATGACCTTGGGGTTCCTGGTCATGACCTCTTTCGCCTTCTTGGTGAGCAGGTTCTCGCCGGTCTTCTCGGTCTTTTCCATCCATCGACGGAGGTCCCCGTCGGAGATCACGCCCACCACTTTGCCCTCGGCGTTCAGTACCGAGGTCACACCCATTTTTTTTGATGATATTTCATAGATCGCGTCCTTGATCATGGTTTCTTCCGAGACCGCGGGGATCGCGTTTGCCGTATGCATCAGGTCAGCCACCCGGAGGAGGAGTCTTTTCCCGAGCGCGCCGCCGGGATGGAAACAGGCAAAGTCCTCTTTTTTGAAACCCCTCTTGTCCAGGAGCGCAACAGCCAGGGCGTCTCCCATGGCGAGGGTGGCCGTGGTGCTTGCGGTCGGGGCAAGCCCGAGAGGGCACGCCTCTTCCTGTACGCTGACGTCAAGCACCACATCGCTGTTCTTTGCCAGGGTCGAATCCATGCTGCCCGCGAGGGCGATGATCTTTATTCCGAGTCTTTTGAATGACGGCAGCATCCTGGCTATCTCTTCGGTCTCGCCGCTGTTGGAAATAGCGATGATCATATCTCCCCTCGTGACCATGCCGAGATCGCCGTGAATGCCCTCAGCCGGATGCAAAAACTGGGCGGGCGTTCCTGTGGAGATCAGCGTAGCGGCTATCTTTTTCCCGATGAGGCCGGACTTGCCCATGCCCGTCACCACTACCCTTCCTTTGCAGCCCAGGACGATGTCAACAGCCTGTTCGAACCTTTCGTCGATGCGGCTGATGAGCGCCGTGATCGCGTCGGCCTCTATTTTGAGAACTCTTTTTGCCTGTTCTTTGCTCATT
>DATDRO010000173.1:0-2313 GCA_035291685.1 Nitrospirota bacterium
TTTTATGCCCCTATTTCCACCGGCATGCCGTTATTCCTCATAGACTCGTCTACGGCATCGATAACCCGTACAACCGACACCCCCTGCTTGCCATCGGTGAACGGGGTGGTCCTGTTTTTTATACAGTCGATGAAATGCTGGCACTCGATTTTTAGCGGCTCGCCCAAATCTACCTTAGGACTTATGATGTCCCCGTCCCGCAGTAAATATTGAAATTCACCGAAACTGCTTATCGGCCTCTCAACCGCAACGCCCTTTTCAAATATTTTCAAACGTTCCAGGTTGTCCAGATCATTAAAAACGATCCTTTTTCTGCTCCCTACTGCCACAACCCGCCTCTCTTTGTTCGAATCCGCCCAGCTCACATGAATGTTGCCTATGATGCCGTTCGGATACTTTAATGATATAAAAGCCGCGTCATCCTTGTCCTTACTGAGAAACCTGCCGCCTACTGCGCTCACCGTCGTCGGCGCGCTATCGAGAAGATAGGAAAATATGGAGATATCATGGGGCGCCAGATCCCATACTGCACTCACATCCGCTCGTATCAGGCCGAGGTGTGTTCTCGTGGCGTGCAAATAGTAAATTTTTCCAAAATCATCCTCTTTTATTAATTCCTTCATCCTACGGACAGCAGGATTATACAAAAAAGTGTGGGAGACCATCAATACCCGTTTATTCTCATTCGCAAGCGCGATCAGGCGTTCACCGTCATCAGCGCGCGTTACAAACGGCTTCTCCAACAAAACATCCCTTCCATTCTCCAGGCATTTCCGGGCGATTTCATAATGCGTAACAGAGGGGGTTGAAATTATCACAGCATCCATATCTGGAGCGCTTACCACATCGTTTACTGATTTTGTAACAGCCACGAAGGGGTAGGTTTCCTTCACCCACGACAAGGAATTTTCATTCGTATCGCAGCACATAACAATATACTGCTTAAGTTCTCGCAGGATGCGAATATAATTCCTGCCCCAGTGCCCGCATCCGATGATGCCGATCTTTTTCATTAAACGGTTCTCCTCTTCCGGTAATAATAAACAGCACCCATAGCCGAAATTGCGAGCACGGTAAAGAGACTTATTGCAAGCCCCCATTTGAAACTTGCCGGGTCATAGACAAATTCAACCACATGCCGCCCCGCCTCCAGCGGAACCGCGCGAAACGCGTTGTCGGCACGATATATCTTCCGTCCTTCGCCGTCCACTACTGCCTTCCATCCCGGATAATACGCATCGGACAGCACAAGGATGGATTTTCGCGGTGATTCTGTTGTCAGTTCAACGCGATTGTTGCTGATGCTTGCAATATCGGCACGCCTCTTCCCGCCGCCGCGAGTTCCCTGCGGTTCTCTGCCGGCCCATATGGGCTTTTCTTCCAGCAGCACGACCCGATCAGGACGAAAATCTTTTTTCATCATGACAGGGAGCATGTCCGAATTCTTCATGATTTTATAATCATCGACCAGAAAGGCCCGGGGCGCCCACTCGTGGTTCTTATAAATCTTGACGGTCGGCTGTTTCATGAGCTTGCCGAGGCTGCCCTTCAGTCCTTCGGTGTGAGCGGCGACGAGCTGATAGTCCCTCGACTGAATCGGGGTCGTGGTTATCACATATTTGATATTGAACAGATTTGCAAGATTCGTGGCGTCGACAGCGGGACTGAACACAAAAGCATTGTAAACTTCTTCCATTTTTTCGAGGCGCATTACTTCTGCCCCGCGGACATCATATATTTTGTAAATAAGATTCAGAGAGGGCGTAAGGAGTTGATTCGCCACCGTTAACGGCTGTACGTCAGCGGCAACAATGGTCGTCAGAGTCGATGTTTTTGGAGTAACGAGGACCCGAAACAAATCTTTGTCACGAGCAAGCTGCTTCACCACCCAACTCGGCTCAAAATACTCTTTTGTCTTCATGCTTTGATAATAACCCATGTTGCCGAAAAGGTCCCCTGCCAGGGCGATGCTCAAAACAAATAATGTCCATTTTTTCCATTGAGTTTCCAGCCCTGCTTTCAAAATTACGCCGTAGAGGGCCAGGTAAAAGAGCGTCCGCTTTGCATTAGAAAGGTTCACTGTCGCGCTGTTATAGCGAGGAACATCGAGCCCTTTTGCTTTGAGATAATCTACGAGAGAGTTGTGACCTATGGCAAAGACGGCAAGAACGCAGGCTGCAACAAACGCCGAAACAAACACAATGGTAAGAAATTTGCTCTCTGCGGGATCCTCCTTCTTCTTTTCTTGTAAAAGATGCAAGCCGAGACCGGCCGTAACACTTAATATCAAAATACCGAGAGACAAAAATTTCA
>DATDRO010000174.1:0-3518 GCA_035291685.1 Nitrospirota bacterium
CACCAGCATAAGCATAGCGCCAGCCAAAACAAGCATGAAACTGGTCCTTTTCTTCATTCATTCCTCCGTATATTTATTTGTCGGGAACATCTCCCGGCTGAGTGGGCAAATTGAGCGCCTTGATCGTGAAACAACGGCCTCCATCACCTGAGATAGATATCCACATAATCAGTTGCCTGATCGCAGGGGTTGTCCATCTGCACGAGCCGCCAGTATCTCCATTTGCCGGTGATCCGGAACGTCATCTCCCCTTCGCGCTTGCAGGGTTTGCCGCCGTTGATGTGATAAATTTTTGTGATGATCGTACCCGTGAAGGTGAATTCCCCGGCGCTGACTTTTGTGACGATGCCGTTGATCGTGACGTAATCGTCGTTCTTCTCGCTTTTCTGTTCTCCTTTGATGGACAGGGCGCCGTTCTGCTCCGTAACAACGGCCTTACCGAAGTGGTCCCAGCTTATCCACTGGAGGGACAGGAGATGTTCTCCCAACAGCTGCTTTTTCGCCTCCTCATCATTGCTTACGCTGCCGCCTGCTGGGCCGCCGTTCTCCCGTGTCCCCTCCTTCTCGCTCACGATCCGGACCTTGCCCTTCTCCTTCCTGAGCACGAGTATCGTGTCGGCGTCGCCCTGAAGCGATTTTTTGCCATCGCTGATCTTGTAATGGAACACCACTTCCGCCTTCTTTTCATTCACAGCAGCGCCGGGGGACACGGTGATGGCCGTAAGAACATGCTCGCGCATCGGCCACCGATCAAAGTACTTGCGTTTGTCCGCCCTAACCGCACTATTTTTGACGCGGCCGAGTTTATAGAAGTCCACCGTGTCGGCATACATTGCCATCACGGCGTCGAAATTCTTGTTGTCCCGGCTCAGCTCCAACCAGCGGGCAACGAAGGACTTGACCTCGTCGTCGCTCGCAATCGTTGCTTCCTTCGCTGTCAATTGACCGGCGAAGAGGCCGAACACTACCAGCACGAGTGCGGCAACAATCCTGACCCCTGACGCTTTGATATTAATCCGCATTATTGTCCCTCCCATCCGTTGTGAGCAGTCGTGAACACGCATGAAACGGAACTGCAAGCGTCACTCCTGTATCAGAAGAGAGCCTTGCATTTTCCCGTCTTCTTGTTGATCAGCACATCTGCCATGAATGCGTTCAAACCACATGCTAATCTCCAGCTTCCGAACAACTGAACGGCAATTGAATTCTGCGTTTCCTTGATCCTGATGCGCTCTTTCAGGTCTCCATAAAGCTTGATGCTTTCAGACTGAAACTTGCCGCCTGACAGAAGCAGGATATATGGCTTCCCTCGTTCTTGCGTTACATTCTCCAGGCCCAGATCACACGTATGCCAGTGCGGCCCGAGGCCGCTTATAATAGTGAATTTCTCTACCTTGCCGTGATCCACCTTCAGATCCAGTGTCTGGCTGAAGTTTTCTTCTTTGATCTCGCATCGGTATTGACCTGAGAAGGCGGCGGCCTCGATCGGGACGGTGGTCAGCTTGAACGGCATCCGTTTTTTCCCGTTCGGTGAAGACCACGTTCCAATAAAGCTCCCTTCGCTCAACTGCCCTTCGTACGTCCCGGTGATCTTTCCTTTCTCGTCCATTTCATTGACCGTGGCCAGGTCTTTCTGGGTCACGGTTCCCCGTAAGGATATGTATTTCGCGGCTGATTCATAGAACATATACCCTTTGATATCCTTGCCGTCCCGCTTGAGCAGCATCTGGATCGGGTAGCGGTCGTTAATGGTCCCGGCATACTCTGTGCCATCGTCCCAGCAATCGTCTTTACTGCCAGAGTCGCACTCCGGCGCGGCTGATGCACAGATTGCATAAAGAAACGTGACAATAAATCCCAAGAGCAGCGCAATACGAAGTCTTGATCTCATGACATACTCCTTCCCGATTGAAGAATTCCGGGCCTTACTTGGATTGCTTCCGCGCCACAATCTCCGCAAGTTTCCTGACGGACATTGTAGACATGACCTCCTTACTGTCTCTGCCAAGTTCATTGTCAGGTATTTCCATTTTATAGGCTTCTTCGAGCGCCATAACGATCTCCACCATATCCAGATCGTCCGCGCGGAACTTCTGTTTAGAGAGCGGAACATCTACGGCGATATCCCGGGGTTTAACCCGCAGAATATCAGCCGCGATCTTTCTCACCTGCTCCAGCAGCTTTGCGTCAACGGAACGAACTGCTTTGCCCCCTGTCGTCGCCTTCGGCGCTGCCGCTCTTTGCTCCGGCCGCGCGCTGTCAGGCGTTGCTGCGGTAACTGCGGCAGCAAGGCAAAGCATCAAAAGGTTAATATAACGAATGCTCATGACGGTAAACCCTCCTTCATCGCCCCAGGCTAATTCAGGCGCTCTTGTTATAACTTTGCCGCTACTCGAGTCCGCCTCGAAATCAGGAACGTAACGACGGCGGCTATGACGATCGCAAGCTCTAATAAGATCGTCCAGTGAAACATGAAGTTCCATACCCACCAGCCGTGTTGCGCCGGGACCTCGAACAACACAAAATCGCGGCCCGAAAACGGCGCGAACCAGCGGACCTTGCCCACTACGGTATCAAGGCCCAGATGGATGAAGACGTTCGAAAAAAGAACTGCCGCAGCCGGCCGAAGCGAAGGCTTGTCTAATAGCCTCCCTGCAAGAAGCGACATACCGAACAGCGCGAGCCAGTACAGCGGTATATGCGTCCAGTAGCCGTGGTGCAGGTGCTGCCGGTTGTCGATGAAATAGAAATACAGCATATCGACGTCCGGCAGCAGGCTTCCGGCGAGGCCGAGGGCCATGAGCTTCCGATACAATAATGACCGCACGTCCGTAGCGAAACGCCTTCTGAGAAGGTATCGCGTCCAGAGGTATCCTGCGGGAAGATGCGCTATAAACATCCGTGTCTATCCGTGTTCATCCGCGTCCCATAAAAAATTGCGTCCTGGCGTTCATTCCGCAATATGGTTTGTGTCGGGAGCTTCTCCCGGCTGAGCGGGTCATGGTTTATCTGAATGCTTGAACAGCAGGTTCAGGGCCTCTTCATCCTTTCGCGCCCTGGCTTCGTCGATTGCCGTTCGCCCGGCATAATCCTTTAAGCCGGTGTCTGCCCCCTGCTCAAGGAGGAACCTGATCATTTCCGGACCTTTTGCGTATAATCAGGGCCGAACGGCCGGTAGAGTCCTGGAGATTCACGTCCGCGTTGCGCCCAAGCAGCATCTTGAGCACTTCGGGATGCGATGTCCGCGATCAGCCCTTCATCAGAGCCGTCTCCGATAAAATACGACATTTCGCCTTCGGTGCAGGCAAGACCGCTAAGTTTTCGAAGCGTTTCAGGGTTTGTGTCCAGGGCGTGGGCCCGCTCGTCGTAAACCTCCGCCCTGTCGGATATTATGATCTTCATTACCACACTCTCCGACTGTTTTTACTTGCCACCGTATTTCCCGTTCCCCGCAAGCCGTTTAATTACGCACACACCACGTTTCGTGATTTGTCGGCTGAAAACCAGTGCACTGCGCA
>DATDRO010000175.1:0-6522 GCA_035291685.1 Nitrospirota bacterium
GAAGGCCGTGTAGAACCCGAGAAACTGGGGCGCTTCCCGGAAGCTCTTGTTGATCCCCGACTCCCAGCCGAAGGCCTCGGACAGACCGTACGCCGTGGCCAGGGGGAGGACGAAGGCTGCCAGAAACGAAGCGTTCAGCAGGCCTACACCGAACAGATGTGCCGCAAAATCCCCTGCCAACGGTTCGAGCGCCCGCGCCGCGTCCGAAGCGGAATCCACCACCACGCCGGCAGGATGAAGGATCGTGCCGGTCGCAAGAACAATGAAGAACGCAATAAAAATGGTCATGAACGAGCCGAGGTAGACATCGTACCTGGCATACCGGTATTCTTCGATACGGACGCCTTTGTCCACCACTGCCGACTGCAGATAGAACTGCATATAGGGCGTGATCGTGGTGCCGACCATCGTGATGAAGAGAAGAAAATAGCTCTTGTCGAACCGAATATGGGGCACCGCGATCTGTTTCAGCACCTCTTTCCACGGCGGATCGGCCATGATGCCGGAGACCACATAGGTCAGATAGATCATGCTGATGGCGATCATAAACCGCTCTACCTGCTTGAAGTTTCCCTTCACGACCACCAGCCAGACCACGAACGCGGAGATCGGCACGGAGATATATTTGCTTACGCCGAAAAGCTCCATGCTTGCGGCAATGCCCGCAAACTCGGCTATCGTAACGGTGAGATTGGCCACAATGAACAACAGCATAATGGCCATGGTCACCCTGACGCCGAACTGCTCGCGTACGAGATCGCCGAACCCCTTGCCGGTCACCACCCCCATCCGCGAGGACATTTCCTGGATCACGGCCAGGGCAACGCCCATGAGAACAAGCGCCCACAGGAGGCCGTAGCCTTCCTTCGCGCCCATGATCGAATAGGTGGCGATGCCGCCCGCATCGTTGCCCGCATTTCCCGCGATCACCCCGGGACCGATGACGGCGAGGATCACCAGAAATCGGCTGTCTTTCATTTTTTTAATGTGATCAAGAAGCGGCAATGGATGAGAACCCCGAAAATAGTATTGAGCCGCGAACGTACATGAGCCGACACGAATAACAACATCTCAGCAGAGCGTGTGAAAAACCGGTTGGTCCTGCGCCATGCCCTATGCCCCATGCACTGTTTACAATTTCCGCCGTCTCTTCCTCGAAGCGGGCGGCAGCAGGAAGTCCACCACGTCGTCAACCGTCACGATCCCGCGCATGTCCATGTTCTCGTCCACCACGGGCGCGGCCAGCAGGTTATACTTGGAAATGAACTCGGCCACGTCTTTTTCCGCCGCGTCGAGCGGCAGCGTCTTTACCGGCTTCTTCATGATGTCCCTGAGCCTGGCTTCCTGTCCGGCAAGAATGAGGTTCTTGAGCGAAATGACCCCGACAAGATGCTCCTGCTGGTCCACGATATAGAGATAATATATCGTTTCAACATCCGGCGCTTCGAGACGCAGTTCTTGAATGGCCTCCTGAACGGTCATGTCCTCCGGAAAGGCAAGGAACTCCGTGGTCATGAGACCGCCCGCAGTGTCCTCTTCATGTTCGAGGAGTTCCTGCACGTCCTCCGCCTCCTCCTTCTCCATCAGGTTGATGAGCTCCTGGGCCTTGGCCTCGGGAAGGTCTCCAAGCACGTCCGCTGCCTCGTCCGGAGGCATGCGTTCAAGGATGTCGGAAGCCTGTTCCTTGGACAGATCGCCGATGATATTGGCCTGCACCTTGGGGTCAAGCTCATGCAGCGCCTCGGCAGCTGTTTCCAGATCAAGGCTGCCGAACAACGCGGTACGCTCTTTTTCCGATACCTCGCTGATGATCTCCGCCAGGTCCGCGGGGTGCAGGCTCGAAACCTTTTGCCGGGATATGGTAAGCGTCAATCTCGTCAGCTTCGGCTCCACGGTCTGGAGATAGTGCCAGCTGATAAGCTTGTGCAGAAGTTTGTAGTGAAACGCCGAAAACAGCTTTTCCCCGCGTTCCTCAACGCCCAGCCTGCGCAGGATCCCCCGCAGCCCGATGTCCGCGGCAACCAGGCACAATCTCCCCTTCACGTCTCCGAGTTTGAGGTCGTTCACCCGCACGAGCTTCGCGCCGTTGATGTCCACGATCTGCTTGTCCATGAGGTCACGGTAGATCAGGATATCCGACGGCGAAACGGAAGCGGGACCGAGATTTTTTATAAGTGCATTGACGGATATGACGCGGCGGTTAAAGAGGTTGACGATGTCCCAGTGGAGCAGATATGTTTCCCTGCCTGATGCGACGACCAGGGCGGTGACAGGCGGAAAGGGCTCGCCCAGACCCACGATGATGTCCTTGAGCTTGCCGATCACCTCACCCGTCTGGTCGAGGACCGGCTGTTTGTAGACCTCGCTGAGAAAAATTTCTCCGGCAAAAAAAGGCATGGTCCGCTCCGCAGAATTGTGCGAGGGTGAGGTCAGGACGGCACGGCAAGAAGCTCCGTTTGCGTGGCGAGGAACGCGAGGAATACCTCCCCGGCCGCTCTGGTGCGTGACGAAAAAGCGCTGCGCTTCGCAGTTGAAATCTTTTTACGGGGCCGTCAGGTGTGATTATACCAGCGGTCACTGGTAAGTCAAGAAAAAACACTCCCCCTGCGTAAAATGTGCTACAATAAAATTATCAGAGAGCGAACAGTCGCTGTTCACCGCATATACGCATTTTTATAAATCATTAAAATATTACCATAAGAAAAATTAAGGTGTCATAGGCTGGGTTTTCTGATATAGTGAACGCGTTTTGATCCGACGTCCGACGTCCGATCGTCATATCTCGCATCGCCGGCGCCGAAAGGAGATTATTTTTATGCCCCCAAAAACCGTCAAAGATATTAAAAAAGACATATATCTGATGCTTCACAAGGCCCAGGAGATGCTTGACCTGACAGCTGATGCGTTCATGAAAAGCAAGCCTTCAAAACTGGATGAGGCCGCGGAAATCAGCAAAGAGATCCACCGTAAGGAAGATGACCTTACCGACGCCCTTGCGAAGATGGCCCCCGGGAACAGTGAAGCGAGGACCGTGCTGACCGTGCCTTCACATCTCGAGAAAATTGCGACGAGCGTTGAACGCGTTATCGACCAGACCCGGAACAGGATCAAGGACGGCATGCTTTTCAGCGACAAGGCGATACGGGAAACGGACGTTCTGTTCAAGAGCGGCACGGACATCCTGAAAAAGGCCGGGGACGCCATCGTCACGGGCAACAAGGCCGCTGCGGATGCCGTTATGGTCGAAAGCGACAAAATGGTGCGCATGGCGAACGATTTTTCCACCGCCCATGAGAACAGACTGGCCTCCGGCGAGGCATCTCCCAGGTTATCGACGACATACCTCTGCATTCTTTACGCCTTCGAGGACCTGGCCTGGCATTCCAAGGAAACGGTACGAAAGATGGCGGCAAAATAATACTGCGCGAGGTCTCTTCTTCTGCCGGCCACGCGCTCTTTTATGGACCACAAGATCAATCACACCGTCGGGCTGGCACTCTCCGGGGGGGCGGTGCGAGGCATCGCCCATATCGGCGTCCTCGAGGTCCTGGAACAGGAAGGGATCCCCATCCATTCCATTGCCGGCACAAGCGCCGGCAGCATGATCGGCGCCCTCTATGCCGCCGGCATGCCCCTGTCTGAGATCAAATACATCGCCCTGAAGACCAAGTGGAAGAATATCTTCAAGTTCACCGTTCCCACGATGGGCCTCATATCAAGCGAAGGCATTGCCGCGTTCATGGAGGACATCCTGCCGTCAAAAAAGTTCTCCGCGCTCAAGATCCCCTTCGCCGCCGTGGCCACAGACCTCAAAACAGGTGAAAAGGTGAGCATAACATCCGGCTCCGTCGCAAAAGCCGTGCAGGCAAGCTGCAGCCTCCCCGTCATCTTCACCCCGACGAAGATCAACAGGAAACTGCTCGTTGACGGCGGCGTGGCCAGCCAGATACCGGTAAGGACCGTGCGGGAAGAGCTCGGCGCGTCGATCGTCATCGCCGTGGACGTGAACTACCGTTCCCTTGAGTCCAATCGTTATGACAACATGGTAAAGATAGCCGCGCATCTGTCGATGATCATGGCGTCAAGGAACGCGCGCGAAGAGGAAAAATATGCTGATGTCGTGATCCCGGTGAACGCGAAAGGCATCGCCCTGTACGACCTTGCAAAGGCGCGGGAACTCCTCCGCAGGGGGCGCAGCGCCGCTGAGGAAAAAATTCCGACGATCAAGGCGCTATTGTAGGATTTTTACCGTAGCGAAAACATCCATCGTCCAAGTGCAGTGTCCAACACTTATTTACTTGTAAACTGTCACCCTGAGCGAAGCGAAGGGTCTCGCCGTGCAGCTCAGGGCAGGCTCCGTGAAGGGTTTCGGGTCTCTGGAAATATGAGATTCTTCGCTTCGCTAAGAATGACAATCGTAGTTATTAAAATCCCGTTGATGGACCTTCCCCGACTTTTTTCCACACCGCGGACGTCACCTTCCACTCGCCCGACTCTTTCGCGAAAGAAACGTCAAAGTCGTACATTCCGAGCGCTTCCGGGATAAGGTCCCCCGGAGATCCGACCTTGTTCCCGCCCGAGAGCACTGCCTGAAAGACGGCCTTCGCAGACGAACCCGCGACCGTTATATCAAGGTTCGGGATAAAGGCCGATACCTTTTGATGTCTGAAGAAATAATAAAGAAGCAGCCCTTTTATGCCGTCGTAGTCGTAGCCCTGCGGGTCACGGTAGGTCTTCGACAAATGTCCAAGGACCGTTTTTACATCCTTCTCCTCCCCGGCCTTCCGGATCTCAGTGATAACATTTTTTACTTTGTCCTGTTCCGTGTCCTGGTGGCAGGCGGAAAGAAGCAGGAAAACGAGAAGTACCGCTGCCATAACCCTGGAAAAGATCATTTTGCCTCCGGAGGTTCTGCCAGGGACGGATATCAGTTTATGAACCTGACAGGTTATCACACATTCTCCCGAAAATAAGGGCAGTGGAGTAAGACGCACTACGCTATGGTGTCGCTACAAAATTCACATCACTCGCATTTGTGTAGACATCCCTACTCGTCGGGGCAAAAGTAAAACCACTGCTGCCGGACTTGTCTGGAATCACATCGTAATGCTCGGTTTCGTCCAGGGTAATCGAAAAATTACCGCTTGAATCTGCGAAGCCGCCCTTGGCCCACGCTCCACTCTTCCTATAGACATCAACCAGCGCACCATTGTACGGTTGCCCCGCAGGATAACCTCCACCCCCGGCATGAGTAATATTACCGCTTATGGTGAACGTGGAGGGGACTATTACCGGTAATGCAGGAGACTCGCACGTTGATGTTCCTGAGTTATCAGTTACACAATGACCTATACCGCCTGAATACTTGACGGTATAGGTATGCGTGTAAACTTTGTTTGACGGCTTATCCGTGAGGCAAAGCGACTCATTTGTTACGCTGCTATCCCCCCAGT
The DNA here is from genome assembly GCA_035291685.1 of Nitrospirota bacterium. Lineage (GTDB taxonomy): Bacteria > Nitrospirota > UBA9217 > UBA9217 > UBA9217 > DATDRO01. The sequence goes on from DATDRO010000175.1 coordinate 5,454, forward strand.
TGATCCATATTTTCCCGCAACCGGAACGTCCGCAGGTATTGTAATCCAGGTCAGAGGACAGGTCTGTTAGCGTAACCGTATAGCCTTTTACGCTCACGGGTTTGACACTATCCGCCACGGCTGGGGTGTTTACATTAGGTTTAGGAATAATATTTGCCGATTTTTCCCCCGGATGAAAGTTCCCGTCCCTGAAATTAAAAACAACCGTATAGGTCCCTGTTTTGGCATACGTATGGGTGGTAGTAACAGGAAGTGTATTTGATGTGCCGGACTCAAACGCATTATCTCCAAAATCCCACTCATATACATAGGGGGGAGGCCCCGCTGCATTGTTTTTAGCCGTAATATTCACCTGGTAACAAGCTGTTCCCGCGCTTGAAGTCAGATAAACACTTCGGCCTTGATTGCCCCATGTTTTAGCAAACCCCCCATGACACGATACTTCTGTGCATTTTCCTCCGCCTGGGTCGTAGGTGTAAATAAAACTCACTGGCTGTCCATCCATACCAAGACCCGGACTCACATCATAGATTCCATTATGATGTCTTGTCACATCGGTGATTGTTACACCATCAGTTGTTGTGGCGTAGTGGCAACCATTGCATTTTACTCCATCGTGGGAATCGTGACTGTTGCTTTTTGGCTGGTCCTGATTATATAGGGGCATTCCCGTGGAAGTTCCAACGCCATGACAATAACCACACCCGAGTGGAGTCAGGTTGTTCCACGCAGGAGATGTGCTTGCCGCAATAGACCTTGGGTCCGTGAACTTGTTCAGGAAGACACTTTTTGATATGCCTCCCGCATTGTTCGTGCCGCCGGTTCCTCCGCCGTGGCAATAGACGTTAAAGCATTTCAGTGAGCCGTTCTGGGTCAGGATTGTCCCGTTCGTGGCCTGGTATGAATAGGCCGGGTCGATCAGGCTCGGCGATCCATCATAGCTCGCGCCAGGGTTGGGCTTCCCATTGATGTCAAATCCTATCTGGAGCTTCATATCAAGGACCAGAGATGAATTGCCCATCCCTCCGTAGTGGCAGTTCTCGCAAATCAGGTTCTGCTTCAACTTGGT
>DATDRO010000176.1:0-3210 GCA_035291685.1 Nitrospirota bacterium
CGGCATGTATCATAAGATCACCATCTTCGACCTGATCCTCCCCCGGGTGCTTGCGGGAGAAAAGATCGGGAGGAGAGAGCTTGCGGAATTGGGGCACGGCGGGCTTTGCCTGAACTGCAAGGAATGCGGGTATCCTGTCTGCCCCTTTGGAAAGCTGTAAAACAGAACCCAATACTCGTTATCGCTGTTAATCTCATAACGATGTATCTGCGTTGATTACCGGTAAAATTCCCCTTGACATCGTTGCCTCTGCTGTCTAATATATAAAAAGTTATTTATATGTGGAGGCGAAGATGCTTAAGGATTTCGCTCATTCCGTCGTCTATTCCCTTTTCAACATGCAACTCGGGTCACGCCTCGCGGGTGCCGTTGAGTTCTTTATTTATGACACAATCAAGATATTTCTCCTGCTCGCCGTCATTATTTTCGCCGTATCCGTCATTCGCAGCTATTTCCCTCCGGAGCGTACGAAACGCATCCTATCGCATAAAAAAGAGTTTATCGGTAATATTCTCGCGGCCCTTCTCGGCGTGGTCACGCCGTTTTGCTCCTGCTCGGCTGTGCCGCTCTTCATCGGTTTTATCGAAGCGGGCGTGCCGCTCGGCGTAACGTTCTCATTCCTTATCTCCTCGCCCATGGTGAACGAGGTCGCCCTGGTGCTTCTCTGGGGGATGTTCGGCTGGAAGATCGCCGTCATCTATATGGCTACCGGCCTTTTTGTGGCGATTGCTGCGGGAATGGTCATCGGCAAGCTGAAGCTCGAAAAATGGGTCGAGGAGTACGTTTATAAGATCCATTCTCTCGGTGCTGCTCAGGAGATGGCTAAGCAGAAGTTCAGAGAACGACTTGTTTCAGCCCGGTGGAATACGGTTGATATCCTCAAGCGGGTATGGTTGTACGTGATCATAGCTATCGGCATCGGCGGTTTCATTCATGGATATGTGCCTGAAGATTTCCTCGTCAAGTATGCCGGGCCGCAGAATCCCTTCGGCGTTCCCATCGCGGTAGCACTCGGCGTACCGCTCTATTCGAATGCGGCCGGAGTAATTCCTATCGTATATGCCCTGATGGAAAAAGGCATGAGCATGGGCACGGTGCTGGCTTTCATGATGGCCGTGACAGCGCTGTCCTTGCCGGAAATGATCATCCTCCGGAAGGTGCTCAAAATCAAGCTTCTTGCCGTGTTCGTGGGGATCATGACGGTGACGATCATAGGCGTAGGATATCTGTTTAACGCGCTTTTGTAGGAGTAGATTAAGGAATGGTCATAACAAAATCCCTCATATTCTTTGTGCTTGCCGGTCTTTTTGAAATCGGCGGCGGTTACCTCGTGTGGCTTTGGTTAAGAGAAGGAAAGAGCATCTGGTATGCGCTGTCGGGTGGTGTTGTCCTGGCGTTATACGGTGTCATTCCGACTCTGCAGCCTGCTCATTTCGGCAGGGTTTATGCCGCCTACGGAGGCGTATTCGTCATAATGTCGATTCTGTGGGGTTGGAAAGTGGACAAGATCGCGCCTGATCGATTTGACCTGATCGGCGCTATTATCTGTCTGGCCGGTGTATCTGTCATAATGTACTGGCCGAGAACGCAATAAGTTAGGCAAGGAGGAACATCGAGATGGAAATCAAAGTACTCGGTCCGGGCTGCGCAAACTGCCACAAGATGGAAGAGATGACGAGGACCGCTGTCAAGGAACTCGGCATTGATGCCCAGGTCATGAAGATCACGGACATCGGCGAGATCGCGCGGCACGGCATTCTGTCAACGCCCGGTCTTATCATAAACGGAAAGATCAAACATTCCGGCAAGCCGCTGCCGACACTGGAGAAGGTGAAGGAATTGATCAAGGGGGAAGTATAAGATAAATCCCCCTCAATCCCCCTTTTTCAAAGGGGGAGGCTCCCCCTCTTTGGAAAAGAGTGGCAAGGCGAGATATATAAAAATTATGAACGAACTGGTAACCATATTTAAAGCTCTCTCCGACGAGACCCGGCTCAGGATCGTGAAGCTGCTGGAAAAGGGGGAGCTGTGCGTGTGCGACATTACGGCCGCGCTGGACATGGTCCAGCCCAAGGTGTCATTTCACCTGTGCGCGCTGAAGGACGCGGGGTTTATTAAAGACCGGAAGCAGGGCAGGTGGACACACTACAGTCTGAATGATTCCGACCTTTTCAGGAGAATGCTGTTTCTCTCCGTATGCGAAAGGGTTCCCTCGTCTGCCATGGCAGACGACCGAAAGAGGCTGTCCAGGTTTCTGGACGAGAAAAAGCGGAAGGCGATCGTAGTAGGCTTGAGAGAAAAAATCAGCTGTTGAGGATGATGACGGATGCTCAAAGTAATGTTTCTCTGTACCGCTAATTCCTGCCGAAGCCAGATGGCCGAAGGGTTCGCCCGCGAGCTGGGAAAAGGCCTGATCGAAGCATACAGCGCGGGGCTCTTGCACGCAGGGGTGCATCCCCGGGCGATCGCCGTGATGGAAGAAGCGGGGATCGATATCTCAAAACAGGAGTCAAAAGAAATAGACGAAGACCTGCTGAGGAAGATGGACGTGGTCATTACGCTCTGTACCAACGCAGAAGCGGCTTGTCCTTGGACGCCGCCGGAGATACGACGCATCCACTGGCCGATCAAAGATCCCGTGGGGACGGTCGGTACGGAAGAGAAGATCATGAAGGAATTCCGCAGGGCCCGTGACGAGATCCGGGACAAAGTGCTCGAGTTTATTGAGGGGGTCAAGCATGGCTGAACATATCAGTAAAAAGCTTTCCTTCATCGATCGGTTTCTTACTTTGTGGATTTTTGCAGCAATGACCTTCGGGGTCGGCATCGGTTATGTTTTTTCCGGAGTCGAAAAGATCATCAACGCCTTTTCCGTAGGCACCACGAACGTCCCGATCGCAATCGGCCTTATCCTCATGATGTATCCCCCCCTTGCCAAGGTCCGATACGAGGATCTGCCGAAGGTCTTTGGAAATTGGCGGATCCTGGCTGTCAGCCTGGTCCAGAACTGGATCGTGGGGCCCATCGTCATGTTCGTCCTGGCGCTCGTGTTCCTGCGTGCATATCCCGATTACATGGTTGGCGTGATCCTGGTAGGGCTTGCGCGCTGCATCGCCATGGTGCTGGTGTGGAACGACCTGGCCGATGGCGACCGCGACCTGGCAGCCGGGCTGGTGGCCTTCAACGCCATCTTCCAGGTGCTCTTCTATA
>DATDRO010000177.1:0-2651 GCA_035291685.1 Nitrospirota bacterium
CGTCCCCCGGTTTGATCGGCCCGATGCCCGCCGGCGTGCCGGTCAGGATGACGTCGCCGGGAAGGAGCGTCATGACGTGCGAAATGAAACTCACCATGCGATCGACCGTAAAGATAAACTGCGATGTCCTCGATGACTGCCGCTGCGCGCCGTTCACGTACAACTCGACGAGGAGGTCATCGGGGTTGAGTTCGGTCTCTATCCACGGCCCCAGGGGGCAGAACGTATCGAACGATTTGGCGCGCGTCCACTGTCCGTCTTTTCTCTGGAGATCGCGCGCCGTCACGTCATTCGCGCAGGTGTAGCCGAGGATGTGCCCGCGCGCATCTTCAGGACTGATGCCTCTGATCCTGTCCTTGATCACGATGGCAAGCTCCGCCTCGTAATGCACCTCGGAACTCCCTTCAGGACAGACAACAGCGGCCTCGTGCCCAATGACCGTTGTCGGCGGTTTGAGAAAGAGAATCGGCTCTTCCGGGATCGGGAGCCCCATCTCCCGCGCATGGTCGCGGTAATTCAGCCCCACGGCGACCACCTTGGACGGTTCGCACGGCGCCAGGAGCTTTACGTTCGATAAAGCATGGCATGCCTTAAGCGTCTTAAAGGACGTAAAAAAGTCGCCGTCAAGTTCCGCCACCTCATCCCCGTTCAGGATACCGTAGGCAGACCTGTCCCGGGCCAGGAATCGAACGAGTTTCATGGGGCGCTCCGATTTGAAATTTTTCTCTAACGGGATTTACCCTTTAGAGAATCCGTGGTCTCTATCCGAATGCACATTATTCCTTGGGAGCATTCTTTGCCGGGGCTTCCTTCTTATTATCTATCCACACTGAAAGCTGGTCAGCGGGAAGATAACCGGGCAGCACTCCTCCATCGAAACGCACGAGCGTCGGCGTACCGCCGAATTCGAGTGAATCGGCAAGGGCATTGTTCTTGTCGACCTGAGCGCCGGAGCACTTCGGCTCAGGCAGCGATTTGCCCGAGAACGCGTCATCGAGAAGGGTGAGCGACTTTTCGCAGAGCACGGCCTGCGACTTTTTATACGCCTCTTTATGCATGGGAAGCGGGCGCAGGAAGATATAGAATGCCACATCTTTCCGCTTGCTCAACAGTTGCTTCATTTCATCGTGAAGCTTCCTGCAGTACGGGCAATCGGGATCGGTAAACACCGCCACTTTCTTCTCAGCTTTCTTGGGACCGAGGACGATCGCCTCTTTCAGGGGAAGTTTCGAAAAGTCGATTTTCTTCTCCGGAGCGGGTTTGCCGACATCTGCAACCGGTATGATCTGGATCCTCTGGCCCAGAACAATGTTCTTTTTCGCAAAATCAACGTAGAATACCCCCCGCTGTCCGTTTACCTCCACATCCACCTGCCAGAGGCCGCCAATGGGAGAACGTTTCACGTCGGTGACAGCGCCGGTCGGGGCAAGCTTCTTCAGGATATCCTCTGCGTCCTTTTTCTCGAGCTTGTGACACTGGAGACAGTCTCCGCCGCAGCCCTCGCCGCTGAAAGCGTACGACGTGAACGGCATGAGGAAGAGAAGCGACAGAACAACAACATACATTCTTTTCATAGTAAACTCCTTGTTATTAAAATAATGCTCAATACAAGATACAGGATGCAGGATAACTGCCGATCATGCATCGTGAAACGTGTATCACGCATCTGCTTATTTCAGCCCCAGGACATCCTGCATGTCGTACATGCCTGGTTTTTTCCCGACGATCCATTTCGCTGCGCGTACGGCGCCGGCGGCAAAGGTGTCCCTGCTGTGCGCGCGGTGGGTGATCTCGATGCGCTCCCCTTTGCCGGCAAAGAACACCGTATGCTCCCCGACGATATCTCCGGCACGGACCGTCTGGATCCCGATCTCTTTTTTCGAGCGTTCTCCGATCATGCCCTTTCGCGCATAAACGCCGACCTCGTCCAGGTTCCTGTTCAATGCCTGGGCGATCACCTGCGCCATCTTTATGGCGGTCCCCGAAGGCGCGTCTTTCTTCATGCGATGGTGCGCTTCGACGATCTCGACGTCGTAATCATCCCCGAGCGCTTTCGCCACTTCCGCGAGAACCTTGAACGAGAGGTTCACGCCGATGCTCATGTTCGGCGAGAGAATGCAGGGGATCGCCTGGGCGTGTTTTCTGATCTGGTCGATCTGCTCCTTCGTAAAACCGGTTGTTCCTATGACAACGGGCTTGTGCTGCTCGGCGCAGAGTTGGATATGCTCCAGGCTCGACTCGGGATGGGTAAAGTCAATGAGCACGTCGCCGTTCTTAAGTGATCCCGGAAGATCATCCGTTATCAGCGTCAAAACGCCGCTGGATGGGATACCCGCGGGTCCGCAGGCATCCTGTTTGATCATGGGATGGCCTTTCCGCTCGATCGCGGCCGCAAGGCGTATGCCTTCCGAACCCGAGAGCACGCTTATGATCCGCGCGCCCATCCTGCCCGCGGCACCGGTGACAACTGCTTTAATCATGGTAAACTCCTTATTTAGCCGCAAAGACACGAAAAGAAATGCAGCTCGTAGCTGATAGCTCATAGTTTGGAGCCTTTCACTACGAGCTACGAGCCATGAGCTAAGAACGACTCGTGTCTTCGTGGTAAAAAATTTAAATCAACCCGTAATCCTTCAGCGCCTTCTTGAGCT
>DATDRO010000178.1:0-6623 GCA_035291685.1 Nitrospirota bacterium
GATCATGGCGAGGATCTGGTCGTCCCGGAAATTATTCACCTGGAACGCCTTGGCCGGACAGATGCCGGCGCAGATCCCGCATCCCATGCACTTGATCTCGTTGTGAGAGATCTTCCCGTCCTTGTCGATGAAGGGAGAACCGAAGGGACAGACCCGCAGGCAGCTCAGGCAGGACATGCAGAGCTCACGCTTGTGCTTGGCGATGATGCCCGAAACGGCAAGCTTCTCATGGGACAGGATCACGCCTGCCCGTCCTGCCGACGCCAGTGCCTGGCCGATCGTCTCATCAAGATTCTTGGGCGCGTGTCCCAGCCCTGCCACGAACAGACCTTCGCTCGGGAAGTCCACTGGCCGGAGCTTGACGTGCGCTTCGAGATAATAGCCGTCGGGATTCCGCGTGACCTTGTACATTTTACTGACAGCTTCCGTGGTCGGATGGGGCCTGAGCCCTGTGGAAAGCACAAGCCAGTCCGCATTGAACGAGATTTCTTTGTTGAGCATGTAGTCCCACGTCCTGACCTGAACCTTGCTCCCCTTCTGTTCCACCTGCGGCTTCTTGTCCACGTCGTAACGGACAAAGAGCACGCCGAGGTCGCGGGCCTTCTTATAATAATCCTCGCGCAGACCGTAGGTCCGTATGTCGCGGTAGATGATGACGACCTCGGCCGCGGGATTTTTTTCCTTGATGGCGATGGCGTTCTTGATCGCGTCCTGGCAGCAGACGCGTGAACAGTACTGGTTCGGCTCCTCGCGGGAGCCCACGCACTGGATCATCACGTAGCGCTCTCCCGCGCCGGGCTTTGCGCCTGTAGCAATCCTCTTTTCGAGTTCGCGCTGGGTCATCACCTGGGGACTCTGCTTGTAGAGGTACTCCGTAGGCTCATATTCCACGCCGCCCGTGGCAAGGACAATGGCCCCGTGCTCTATTGCAGCTCCGTCGGTGAGGATTGTCTTGAAGTTTCCGACAAAGCCCTCGGTCTTCTTGACCTCCACTCCCGTATGAACGGTGATCTTCTTATGGGCCTTGACCTCGGCAATTGTCTTTTTCAAAAATTCCTGGACATCGAGGCCTTCGAGCGTGCGATAGACATTCCTGACGAGCCCGCCCAGCTCTTTTTCCTTTTCAATGATATGGACCGGATACCCCTGGTCCGCGAGTGTGAGGGCCGCGGTCATGCCTGCAACACCGCCTCCAATGACCATACACGCAGGCGTAACGCCGACGGTCTCGCTCTTGAGCGGTTCCTGGAGCCTCGATTTCGCGACGGACATCTTGACGATCTTGATGGCCTTCCTGGTGGCCGCCTCGTTCTGCCCTTTATGGCACCAGGAGCACTGCTCGCGGATATCGGCGAGGTCGAAGAGGTATTTGTTCAGGCCTGCCTCGCGGATCGTTTCCTGGAAGAGTTTCTCGTGGGTCCTCGGCGTGCAGGATGCGATTACGACCCGGTTCAGGTTCTGCTCCTTGATCGTCTGCTTGATCACTTCCTGGTTGTCCTGAGCACAGGCATAGAGCGTGTTCGTAACATACGTAACGCCGGGCTCTTTCTTGATGGCGTTCACGACCTGGTCGATCTCGACCGTGGAAGCTATGTTCGTGCCGCAGTGGCAGACGAACACCCCGATCCTCGGCGCTTCACCGGCCACGTCCTTCTCCGGGGGCAGCTCTTTTATAACGGTTTCGGTGCCTCGCGCCTCTGCGAGCAGGGCCATGACGCTCCCGGCCACGCCGCTTCCCTGCATGACCGTGTCAGGGATGTCCTTCGGGCCCTGGTAAGTGCCCGTGACGTAGATACCGTCCCGCGAGGTCTTGAGAGGAGCAAGGGAAGATGTCCTGGCAAAAAGATATTCGTTGGTATCGATGCCGAAGGTCTTCGCAAAGGCCGCGGCGTCGCTGTGCGGCTGGATGCCGACAGAGAGAACGACCATGTCAAAATTCTCGTTGATAAGCTTGCCTTCTTCATTCGCATAGCGGAGCAGAAGATTGCCCGTGCCCGGTTCTTCCCGGACAGCGGAGACCATGGCGCGCTGATACCGCACGCCGTACTCATTCTTTGCCCGCTCGACGTACTTGTCAAAATCTTTACCGAAGGCGCGCATCTCCATATAAAAGATGGTCGGCTCGATATGTTTATCGTGTTCCTTCGCGATGATGGCCTGCTTGGTCGCATACATGCAGCAGACCGAAGAGCACCACGGATTAGCGTTGTGCGAATCGCGGGACCCCACGCACTGGATCCAGGCGACCTTCTTCGGGTGCTTTTCGTCGGAAGGACGCTGAACCGTGCCCTTGTACGGGCCGGACGCGGAAAGAATGCGCTCGAACTGAATGGAGGACACCACGTTCTTCCAGCGTCCGAGACCGAGCTCGCCCCGCACCGTTGCGTCATACCGGTCGAGTCCGGGGCTCAGGATGATCGCGCCCACGTGAAGCGTGCTCTCCTTGCCTGTATCTTCGTAATTGATGGCGCCGGCCTTGCAGGCTTTTTCGCACAGACGGCAGCGTTTTCTTTTTGGATCGTTCAGCAAGAGGCAGTTCTTCGCGTCAATGGCCCTCGTGTTCGGCACCGCCTGCGGGAACAGGGAAAAGATCGCCTTGCGCGTCGTGAGCTTCTGTTCGAACTCGCTCGTCACCTTCTTGGGGCACTTGACCTCGCAGTCCCCGCATCCCGTGCATTTCACCGGGTCCACGTACCGCGGGGCATGCTTGACCTTGACAATAAAATCCCCCGGCTTGCCGGAAACGGACACGACGTCGGCCAGGGTATGGATGTCGATATTGAGATGACGGCCTGCCTCGACCATCTTGGGCGAGATCATGCACATGGCGCAGTCGCCTGTCGGGAAGGTCTTGTCGAGCATGACCATGGTCCCGCCGATGGACGTCTCCCGCTGGACCATGTGGACCTTGAACCCGCTGTCCGCGAGGTCGAGCGCGGCCTGCATCCCGCCGATACCGCCGCCGACGATCAGAACAGAGCCGTGTTTGCCCGAAGCGGCTGATTTTGCGCTTGATTTGCTCATATCAGTTTCAACTCCTTTAGCAGTCCCATGGCGTCCACAATATGCCGGTCAACCTGCATCTCAAGGGGGTCGATCCCCATCGAGAGCCCGATGAGTTCCGTGATGAAATAGACAGGCAGGCGTTTCTTGATCCCGTATCTTTTCCCAACCTGGTCCTGATAGGCATCGACGTTGAACTGGCAGAGAGGGCAGGTGGCGACAATGCAGTTCGCGCCCCGGTCCACGGCGTCCCTGAGGATCCGGGACATGAGGAGCAGCGACTGTTCCGCGTCGCTGATCGACGACGAGGCGCCGCAGCAGTCGGTCTTGTAGTTCCAGTCCACCGGTTCGGCGCCGAGGGCCTCGCAGACGGTTTCCATGCCCTGGGGATTTTCGACGTCATCGGGTACGGCGACATCGATCGGGAAGCGGGTCAGCAGGCATCCATAATAACACGCCGGCTTGAGCCCTTCAAGTTTTTTTACCGCCTGCTTCGCCAGTTCGCCGGACTTCACCTTCGCAAGCAGGGCCTCAAGGATGCTCGACACCTTGATCGAACCCTCTATTTTATGACCGAGCTCCGCGTTGATGGCGTCCTTTAACGCGGGATCGGCTGCGAGCGTCTTTTGCGAGATCAGCGTCCTGCTGTAGCAGGACGAGCAGGGGATGATAATCTCGGGAAGGCCCGTGGCCGCGGCAAGGCCCAGGTTCCGCGCCGGAAGCGCTATCGCGAGAAAATCATCGGTCTTGCTCGCCGCTGTCGCGCCGCAGCAGTTCCAGTCCTCGATCTCCTTGAGCTCCATGCCCAGGTTCCTGAACACGAGCTTGCACTGGATGTCGTACAGTTGCGATGAGGCATGCAATGAACAACCGGGATAATAGGCTATTTCCATAACGTGTTTCCCAACCTCTCCTGGACTTTTCCCAAAATTTGATCAATGCAAAGCGCGCAGCCCTTGAGCGATAGACGCGCTTTGGCTTGCCCAGGCTTTGCCGACTTATAACTTACAACCTGCAACTTACAACTGTTGATAGTTACCAGTTGTCAGTTGTAAGTTAGTTTCATCGGTTTTTCGCCTTTTTATAGAGGGCTTTTATTTCCGAGCGGTTCTTGATCCTGTCGAGGCCGACGTGCATCCTTTTTTTCTTCGTCATTTCCGCGCCGAGCTTCAGCTGACCGATCACTTCATCGATAACGGCCTTCAGTTTGCCTTTCAGCAATTCTTTGACAGCGGTCTTTGTTTCATAGATGGCCATGCCCTCGATCTCATTGAATCGGCCGAAGTGCCCGGTGGCTGTCATAAAGGAGCTGTGAAAGTCCGCTACCCTGGGCAGCAATGGCGCGGCGTGGGCTTTCTTGCCCATCTGTTTGAGCGTCTCGGTGATCCGCGCCGTCTGGATATTGTTCGGGCAGCGCGTACCGCAGGTGTAACAGGCAACGCACTTCCAGACCAGAAGATTATTCACGGCGGCTTCCCGGTCTCCCAGGAGGACCATCCTGATCAATTGGTCGGGAGTGACCCCCGCCTCTTCGCCGACCGGACAGCCGGCCGCGCACCGGCGGCACTGATAGCAGGCGACCAGATTCTGGCCCGAGCGCTTCATGACCTCTTCCACGAGCGGCTGCGAAACAGCCGCCTCGTATTGCAGAACCGATGATGACATTTTCTTACTCCTCTTATTCCTTCCCTCTGACGAGCTCCAGCATTTCCATCCGGGTGGACTCCTTGGTCCTGAATATTCCCCGCACTGCGGACGTGACCACGCGCGCGCCCGGCTTCTTCACGCCGCGCATGCTCATGCAGAGGTGCTCGGCGTCGATCACCACCATGGCGCCCTTGGGCTTGAGATAGCTCACGATCAGGTCCACGAACTGCGCCGTCAGCCGCTCCTGCACCTGGGGCCTCTTCGCGATCACCTCAAGGGCCTTGGCGAGAGAGCTGATACCCACGATCTTGCCCGCGCCCGGAATGTAGGCGATGTGGGCCTTGCCGAAGAACGGCAGCAGATGGTGTTCGCAGACGGAATAGAACGGGATGTCGCGGATCATCACCATTTCGTCATGGCTTTCACCGGCCATGGGCTTGAGCAGTTTCGCGGTATCAGCGGCAATGCCGGAGAAGATCTCCCCGTACATCTCCGCCACGCGCGAAGGGGTGCTTTTCAACCCCGGCCGATCCGGGTCTTCCCCGATGCCCTCGATGATGAGGCGAACGCCTTTTTCTATTTTTTTAGTGTCCATACGTGCAAATATCCAATGATCAAAATACAATAACCAAATAATTACCAACTGCCAAATCACAATAACCAAACGGTTGAGAGCTTGAAATTTGGTTATTGGAATTTATTTGTGATTTGGTGCTTGGGATTTGGAGTTTGTCTCTATAACCCTCTTTTCCGTCACGATCTTCTTCAACGGCACATCGTGCGCGGCAACCGGAACTTCAGGCACGACCTGAAAGTCGAAGGCGAGAGCGACCGTCGCGCCTTCATAGTGCTCAAGGAGCTTGTCGTAAAATCCGCCGCCATACCCCAGCCGGTTCCCCTGTTCATCGAACACGGCCCCCGGAACCACGATGAGATCAATGCCCTGCACGCTCACCGGGTTTCCGTAATACGGCTCGGGGATCCCCCAGACTCCGGGCACCACATCATTATCAAAATCCTTGATCTGGAAAGGCACGAGCTCCTTCCCCTTTACCCTTGGAAGGATGACCCTCTTCCCCTCGGCCAGTGCGCGGCGGATCATATCATGGGTCTCCACCTCGCTCCGGAACGAGGCGTAAAACATCACCGCGCAGGCCGCATGGAATTCGGGGAGGCCGAACAGCTTCTTTTCGATCTCACTGCTCTTGGCCTTCCGCTCGTCCGGCGTCAGCTTGAACCGCGCTTCAAGGACCTGTTGTCTGAGATCCGTTTTCAATAAAACCCTTGGGCCGCGGATTTTCATCAAAAAAGTTCCGCTGCGATCGTTATCCCTTTTTCATCAGGCGGTCGAGCGCCGCCTTGATCGTCTTCGCCTCGCTCAAAGCGCCCGGAGACGCGTCATAGGGGGACTTGCCGTCGAGGTCCGCCTGCACGACCTCTTTCGAGTAGCTCATGAAGCCGAGGAACTTCATCGCCGGAAGATTTTTTTGAATAAACTCCATATCCGCTTCCCGCTGGATCTTGTTGCCGACGACGTATACCTCTTTTACTCCGAGACCGTGCGCGAGCGATTCTATTTGCCTGGCCGTCTGCATGCTCCGCTGGCCCGGCTCAACAACGACGATGAAGGCATCCACGCTTCCGGCAGTGCCGCGCGTGAGATGCTCGATGCCCGCTTCCATGTCGAGGATGACCACCTCATCACGCTGGAGAATAAGATGGCTGATAAGGCGGCGGAGCAGCACATTTTCGGGACAATAACAGCCCGAGCCGGCCTCTTTGGATTTCCCCACCACGAGAAGCCGCACCCCTTCATGTTCAACGCTGTAGGCCTCCGGGATGTCGTCCACGCGGGGGTTGATACGGAACAGGGCCCCCGGCGCGCCGGGCCTGGCGCCCGTACGCTCTTCGATCAGGTCCGATTGTTCCGCAAGGGGAACGGCGCGCGCGGCAGCCTCAACTGAGATGCCGAG
>DATDRO010000179.1:0-5306 GCA_035291685.1 Nitrospirota bacterium
CGGCATGGCGGGAGACAACGTGATACTTGTAGAAGGCCCCGGCCCCGACACCCGGGATGAACCCTTCCCATATCCCCGATCCATCCCAGCGCACGCTCAGGGGATGCGAAACCTTGTTCCAGTCGTTGAACTCGCCGATAACGGACACGCGCTCCGCCTCCGGCGCCCAGACGGCAAAGAGCGTGCCTTTCACGCCGTCATGGACCAGGGGGTGGGCGCCCAGTTTGTCGTAGAGGTTGAAGTGGTTCCCTTCCTTGAACAGGTAGATGTCCTGGTCGGTCAGGAGAGTCACGCCGGAAATAACACCCGACGGTTTTTTCGCCGCGGGTGTTGTTTCTTTTTTCGCCTCTTTCGTTGCTTCTCTCTTCTTTGCCATACTGACCTCTCGTCGCGCGACGAAGGCGCCGTTTGCCGCAGCACCGTAACGCCGGGGACATCGTTTCTCACCGTGTATAACGGGTGTGGCAAATCCGTTCAGACGTCAACAATCACCGTCGCCTGCCGTCCCCGCGACAGGACTTCCCGTGACCGCGTCTACCGGTTATCCTCATCCACCGCCTTCTTCAACATATCGAGGATCCCGGGGATCGCGGACGTGACACGGCTCCAGTTCGGAATGAGCGGCGTGCCCATCGGGTCATCCATGAACGCCTTGGCTGCCACCCCGATCGCTCTCGTAAATGCCTCCACCGCCTTTGCCTCTTCATGCCGGTCGAATATAAGCCCGTTGATGGCGGCGTCGGCCTCGTATTTCATGATGGTGTCCTCCGCATTCCTGAGATACGTTACCGCAAGCGACTTGAAAAAACCGTCGGAAAAGGCGGCGCCTTCCGAGGCAAGGGTCCTGAAGATCGACTTGCAGATGTCTACGGTCATCTTCATCAGGCCTTTTTCCGGATCGTCGGCTGAAAGGGCCTGGTGCTTGTGCTCATACGTTGCGGCTATGTCCACCTGACACACCCTGCGCGGTGAATAGTTTCTATACACCTCCGCAAGGGAGCCGACCTCGAGGCCCCAGTCCCAGGGGATCCGGTTGACCCTCGCCATGTCCGTTATCATGCAGAACTCTCCGGCCAGAGGATATCGGAAGCTGTCGAGGAATTTCAGGAACCGGTGCTCTCCCTGAAGTATCTGTATGGACCTGACAAGGGGAGTGACCAGAAGCCTCGTCACCCTGCCGTGCATTCTGTCCGTGACCCTGCTATAGAAGCCCTTGCAGAACACAAAATCGAGATTTGGATTCACCACGGGGTAACAGAGCCGCGCGAGCAGCTCCCTGCTGTAGGTGACGATGTCGCAGTCATGGAGCGCGATGACGTCCGCCTTCGCTTCCGCGATCACGTAGCCGTACGCAAGCCACGCAGAGCGCCCCTTCCCGTCCTGTCCCGGGTCGAGACCGTTTCTTCTCACGGTATCGTAGATCTCGTGTATTCGTTTTCCTTCGTTGTGTATGATCTTCACCTCATACGGAACCGGAGACATAAACTCCCTGGCCTTCTTAAATTCCTTATCCGATGCCTTGCCGAGGACGAGGACGATCTGCTGGAGATATTTCACTTTCGAGAGCTCCTCGATGATCTTCGGCATTGCCGGCCCTTCAAATTCGGAATAGAGCGCGGGCAGTACGAGGGCCACGGGCCGCGCGCTGGAATAGTGCCGCAGCTCCGTCTCCAGCCGTTCCAGCGACGGTTTACCGAGATTATGAAGGGTGGTGATGACCCCTGTCTGATAAAAGTCTCCCATACTGCCTCCTCACATGTGCTCGATGTCCTTCTTGACTTCCTTGCGTTCTTCCTCTTTCTCGATCATCCTCCGCGCAGCGTCGATCCCGCCGACGCCGAAGGATACGGCCAGGGCCAGAACGATGCCCCCGAAAATGATGGAGAAGGCGGCAACCACGATGCCCGGCGCCACCTGAAGTTGTTCCAAAGCCATGGCGAGAATGAGGACCGTGAGCAAAAGCCTCACTGCCTCGGCAAGAAGTTTGGCATAGTGGTACCCGCTGTTCACCGCCGTTATCAGGACGGCCCTGCCGATGAAGCCGGCGATGATGTAGCCGAAGACCAGAATGAGAACCGCGGAAAATGCCCGCGGCAGGTAAAGGAAGAACTGGGCCACGAGGTTGTCGATGGCATGGATCTTCAGGGCGCTTAAACCGGTCAACAACGAGATGATCAGCAGCAGCCAGAACACGATGGACCCGACGGCCACAGACGGTTTCGCCCACAGATCCCCCTTTCTCATCACCACGGTCAGCCCCATGCGGTCGCTCCAGCTGTCGAACTTTATTGCCCTCAGGAATCTCAGGAGCACCGCCTTCATGATCCGCGCAAACAGGATACCGACGAGAAGAATCGTCATCGTGGCCAGGATGTTCGGGGCAAACTCTTTGAACTTGGAAAAGACTTCCTTCATCGGCTCAAGGATAAGCTGCAAAAAATCATCCATAATACGCCTCCTTTGTTCGTTTATGTCCAGTTATTGATCAGATGTTCTTTGCCCTGCTCAAACTCCCTGCAGAGCTTTTCTATCTCTTCTTCCGCCTCCTCCTGCCCCCTGTCCTCGACCTCCATGACGAACGATGCCGTTTTTCCAAGATAGAGCGGCGTCAGCGACTTGAGCAGGTGCTCAAGAGGAAGCTTTCGTTTATGGTATGCAAGGGCGTAGTCATACACGATCCGCGTCCAGAGCTGAAGAGGGAAACGGAACTCCGGGTCGGGACGCGTCCCCAGGGCCTCAACTTCACCGAAATCACCCGCCCCGAGGATTTTCAGCCATATCTCCCTGAGCCCCTTGACGCCTTCCCGGAACAGGGTGAGCATCCTGTTGACATCCACCTTCACGTGCTCAAGCCCTACCATGTACTGGAAACCGAACGTCGGAACCGTTTCCGAGCCCTTTACCTGTTTCCAGACGTCCCGGTATGTTTCCATGAGGCGGAAGGCCGAACCCGCCACCTGGGCCAGCATGGCGCTCAAATCCGCGCCGGGGTCCTTGGGATCGTGGATCTTGGCGCCGAGAAAGGACTGTGCGACCTTGAAGTTATTGGCGATGGCCTCCGTGGTCATCCAGATGTCTATGCCGTACCGGGCGATGTCCGTGTTCCAGACGTCCTTGGTGAGATAGAATTTCGCCAGAGAGCCCGAAAATCCGAAGTCTCCGCCGATTGGCTGGCGCACGCGTTTCCCGTAAAGCGCCCGCGTCAGAGGATAAACAATGCTGTTCGTGATCGTCCCGTCATATTTGTGCCGATGGTAGAGGGGGGCGACATAATCGAACCCGTTCTCGATCACCGGTTTCACGAGGAGTTCCACCCATTCCGGCGTGATGCTCCGGAGGTCCGAGTCCACCACCGCGCATGCCTTTACGTTTAGGGCGGCGGCGATCTCGAAGATCGCGCGGAAGGCGCTCCCTTTTCCCGGAATGCCGATGTACGGCGTCGTGATCTTGAAGAACGGCTCGATCCGGTGGTGGAGAAGGATGGATTGGAAATCCTCGATCGCGGTCCCGTTTACCACCTCTATTGTTCCATCGATCGAGCCGCCGTCGGAATTTACGAGCACCGCCTTTTTGTCGGGGAAATACTTGACAATTCCCGCATGGACCGCGCGGACCACGTGGCCTATGGTGCGCGCGCTATTGTAGCTCGGAATACCGACGAGGATATCGGCGGTCTTTATGCGTTCGAGCTGTTCCTGTACCTCTTTTCGTAATGTTATGCTTCCCATGCAATGCCCCAATTTTTATCTTAGAAACAGATATCCGCAAATTGCGGACCCATGATGTTCATTGAGCTTTCCCCTCGATACGGATAATTTGAATATCCATGACGTTCGTCCCGGTCGGGCCTGTTATGACATGATATGCTTCGCCGCTCAAAGTATCGAGCCTGCTGAAAAACGTATAGGAGTCGTTGTTTTCCAGATAGGCAAAAGGATCCATGCCGAGCGCCCGCGCCTTCGGGACCGTCTCTCCGTCAACAATGGCCCCCGCCGCATCCGTGGGGCCGTCCGTTCCATCCGTGCCGGCAGAGAGCATCGTGATCCCTTTTATTCCCGCTATCTCCATCGCAAAAGCGAGTGCAAGCTCCTGGTTCCTTCCGCCCGTTCCGGTTCCACGGACCGTAACGGTTGTCTCTCCGCCGGAAAGGAGGCATCTGGGCTTGTCGCCACGCCCCATGGCTGACCGGGCCCCGATCGCCCTTGCCGCGAGAACCCGCGCGGCATTCTTCGCCTCTCCCTGAAGTTCCGGTGAAATTAGCTCGGTTCTGAGCCCCAGCCCTTCCGCCCTTTTCCGCGCCGCGTCAAGGGACCGGCGGATGCCTCCGGCAATAATATTTTTTGTTTTGTGGAAAAATGCCGCTCCGCTTTTCGGCGAATCCGGTATCTCGCCCGCAACACCCCTGTTCAACAGGCTGAAAACCCCGCCCGGAAGTTTCTCTTCAAGGGAATACTTATGGACCACATTCAGCGCATCCCGGAAGGTCGTGAGGTCGGGGACCATGGGACCTGAGGCGATGACATCGGGCCTGTCGTTGATCACGTCTGACAATATCACTGTAATAATTGTAGCAGGGTATGCAATTTCCGCAAGTCGACCGCCTTTTACGGCAGAGAGGTGTTTTCTTACAGTGTTCAGTTCGTGAATGTCCGCGCCTGCGGAAAGAAGCAGCTCCGTCGTCACTCTTTTATCGTTCAGGCTGATACCCTCAGCCGGCGCAACAAGAAGCGAAGAAGCGCCGCCGGAAAGAAGACAGATAATGAGGCTCTCTTCCCCCGCCGTCTTGAGCAGCGCCCGGATCTCCGCTGTGGCCCGCATCCCGGATTCATCGGGCAGCGGATGTGCTGCTTCCCGTTGTACGATTTTCTTCAACGGCCTTCCATGGCCGTACTTGACGATAATGATTCCCTGCTCGATCCGATCGCCGAGAATATCCTCCATGGCCTTCGCCATCAGCGCGGTCCCCTTCCCCGCGCCGATGACGATGATCCGGGTAAAACGGTCCAGATCATACGCGGCGCCTCCGGCGGAAAGGGTATCGTCTGACAGCGAGACCTGCTTCATGACCGCTCGATAGGGATCCGCCGCTTCGAGCGCTTGCGTGAATATATCGTCGATTTCCGCTCTCTTCATCCCGCAAGAAGCCTCATGACCGCACGGTTCCACCCCTCCGGACCGATGCCGTCCGCCTTGATCAGATTCGTCATGCTGATCCCTTCCTCATAGGACGCATCCTCTTTCTGGACCAGCACGGGATGGTCAACCGCATTCAGCAGCGGAAGATCGTTCAATCCGTCTCCGAGGCC
>DATDRO010000180.1:0-10086 GCA_035291685.1 Nitrospirota bacterium
ACGAAGCTCGGATGCGCGATGAAGCGCCTCGGAAAACCTCTTGTCAAAAAGACCGGACTCGATGAACTCCCGGTCAAACGTCGAAATCGACGTGCTCTGGGAGTACGTTGTGATCTTCCATGCCCCGAGCAGGGCAAGCACGGGGTAGAGCATCGCGTAGTAGAGGCTGTTTACGACAAAGCTCAGATCCGCCCCTTCGCTTAAAAGGGCCTCGGCTTCATTCAGAAAATTCCTTGCCTGCTTCAGCCGGTCATGTATTCGTGCGTTATCCATGTTCCGTTACCATTTCCATTCTCATCTCTAAACACTACCTCGTCCAGACATCGGTCCGACCAAAGAGTGAGATACCGATGAACCCTCTCAACTTCAACTGAGTGGGGGAAACCAGCGTCATCTTGCCGCTGTAGGTATTGCCGCTCTTCGGATCGTAGACCTTACCGCCTTTCCATACGTTATCGCCGGAGAACATAAAATCATGCATGATCTGGAGTCCGATGACCGGGACTTTTCTCAGTTCACGCTTTGGGTTCTTATGGTCGAGCTTCGGGGTTCCCGGTATGCCTTCCGTAGAGTCAGGTGGATAGTCGGGCTCCTTGAGCCAAACGATCTTTCCACAGTATTTCTCGCCGCACTTGAAGATCTCTATCTTGCCGTCCTTCTCCTGGTTGTCCCATACCCCGAGGATGTCCTCGGGATTTGCGGCAAAGGCTGATACTACTACTGCCAGGAGAAAGCCTGTAAGGACAATTAAAGCTCTCTTTTTCATTATACTTCCTCCTCTTAGTTATAATTATCCAACAATGAACCGCCGCGCACAATAATGATCTTCATTTAATTCTCATCATCAGAGATCTGACCACCTTCATATTCCTCGGATCATCTTCTTCGGTCTTCTTTGGTGTTTCCATGACCTTCGGTATATCTCTGAACTTCGGATGATTCAGAAGAAAGCCGAAACCGTCGAGACCTACTTTTCCCTCCCCGATGTGCCAATGACGGTCGACACGCGAGTTGAACTCTCTAAGGCAATCATTCAGGTGCATCCCTTTCAGCCTGACAAGGCCGACCGTAGAGTCGATCTTCCGCGCCAGAGCATCAACGCCTTTTTTCGTGCGGATATCATATCCTGCCGCGAATCCGTGGCACGTATCGTAACAGATGCCGATCTGTGATGCATCATCAAGCCGGGATATGACCTCCTTGACCTGCTCAAGGGTATACCCGATATCACCGGACTCCCCTGCCGTGTTCTCAAGAAGGACCATGGCCCTTGGTTTGTGCAAGCGCATTGCCATATTCAGCGCGTTCGCAACGCGCTCGATCATCCACTCCTCGCTCTGACCGCTGGCCGAACCCAGGTGCGTCACCAGATATTCAGCGCCGAGATGTTCCGTGCGTTCAAGGTCGATCACGAATTGTTCGATGGATTTTTCGTACAGGTCAGGACGGGAAGAAGCAAGATTAATGAGGTAATTCGTATGCACGAAAACCGGGGCGATGTCCAGTTTTTCCCGAAGCTTCTTGAATTCCGCGATGTCATCCGTATTGAGCGGCTTTACCGTCCACCCCCGCGGGTTGCGGCTGAATATCTGCATGCAGGAGCAGCCGAGTTCCGAGGCACGCTCTACTGCCTTGGAAAACCCTCCGCTGATCGAGACGTGAAAACCTAATCTCATAAAGCTCAAATTTCAAAATCCAAAGTTAAGATCAATCCCCGCCCTTCTCCTCCAGTTGATAGTCCTTGATCTTCGTGAGGAGCGTCTTGTAGCTCACCTGGAGGACCTCGGCGGCGCGGGTCTTGTTGTTGCCTGTTTGCTTGAGCACCTGCCTGATGCGCCGCGATTCCGCAATGCGCGTGGCGGCCTCGGCCACCGCGTGGAGCGGACCGTCCATGGGAACGTGCTCGGCAAGGGCGTCCATGATGCTCGTTTCGCTGATGCCGAGGTCCGCGGCGCGGATCGTTCCTCCCTCGGCGTAGATCACCGCGCGTTCTATGACGTTTTCCAGTTCCCGGATGTTTCCTTTCCAGGGGGATTTCACGAGGATGTCCATGGCCTCATCGGAGATGGTGAGCGGGCCTTTTCTGACCTCCATCGAATACTTCTTCAGAAAATGCGCGGCGAGCGGCGGTATATCGTCCCGCCTCTCTCTGAGCGGCGGTATGTTTATGGGAAACACGTTCAGCCGGTAGAAAAGGTCTTCGCGGAAGAGCCTGGCTTCCACGGCCTTGACAATGTCCTTGTTCGTCGCGGCGATCACACGGACATCGATCTTAATGGGTTTGCCTCCGCCCACGCGTTCGATCACCTGCTCCTGGAGCACGCGGAGCAGTTTCGACTGGAGGGCCAGGTCCATATCGCCGATCTCGTCGAGGAACACGGTCCCCTTGTCCGCGAGTTCGAGCTTGCCGAGCTTTCTCGCATCCGCCCCGGTGAATGCGCCGCGCTCGTACCCGAACAGTTCGCTTTCGAGCAGTTCACGGGGAATGGCCGCTGAATTGATCGCCAGAAAAGGGGCGTCCTTGCGGGGGCTCAGGTGATGAATGGCGCGGGCGAACAGTTCCTTGCCGGTGCCGCTCTCGCCATGAAGAAAAACCGTGGCGGTCGTCGGCGCAACTTTTTGGATCTTTGCCGTGATCTCCTGGAGCGGGCTGCTCTTGCCGATGATCCTGGGCAGGCCGAGCTTGTCCGCGAGCTCTTCCCTGAGGAGGATGTTCTCGGACGCGATACGATAGGTATCGAGCGCCCTCTTGATGAGCACGAGCAGGTGTTCCGTATCGAACGGTTTGGTCAGGAAGTCAAAGGCCCCCTGTTTCACGGCCTTGACCGCGGTTTCGATCGTGCCGAAGGCGGTCATAACGATCACCGGCAGAAGCGGGTTGTCGTCTTTCACGGCCGCGAGCACGTCGAAGCCGTCCTTTTTCGGGAGCTTGAGGTCCGTGAGCACCAGTCCGATCCGCTCGTCTGAAAGTTTTTTGATGCCTTCGGCCCCGTCCTTGGCCGCTATCACGCGATAGCCTTCGCCCTCGAGCGTCTGCCTGAGCATGTCGAGCATGCTTTCCTTGTCTTCTATGACTAAAATAGTGTCCATTGCGCACCAAATATGCCGTTAATGTTATTCAACTATCATCAAACCACCACAACGCTAAAATTCCAAATCCCAAATAACAAATCTCAAATAACTTTCAACTATCAATAATCAATAAATAAAACTACTTGGACCTTTCCAGTATAGCTGAGAAAATCTTTTTCAACTCCACGCCTTCGTCAAGAAGCTTTTTTCCTTCTTCAGCACAGCCGTCATCATTTGTACTGATGATCAGCCTTAGCCAGTATGCAGATTCCTTTGCTTCTTTCCGAGATATCCTGATCCTCATCGCAAAATCTTTCTTGCCTAACGCTTCATTCGCTTCAATATAATTCGCGCCGACAGATCCCGATGACCGTACGACTTGTCTCGAATATTCAATGTTTGAAATGGTGTTAGGCAGCGTTTTGATAAAGAGAGCGACATCTTTCGCAAAAAGAAAGGTCCTTTCTTCCAAGTCGTATGGTTTGGTATTTGGAGTTTGATTCATTGGATATTATTTGTTATTTGGCGTTTGTTATTTGGAATTTTCTCGTTCATCCCTTCGGCAAGGTCACCGTAAATGCCGTCCCTTTCCCTTCCGTGCTCTCAGCCTCGATGCGGCCGCCATGGGAAAGGATGATCTTGTGCGCGAGCGCAAGCCCGAGCCCGACACCCCTGTCTTTGGTCGTGAAGAACGGGAGAAAGATCTTTTTTATCTTGTCCCGGGGGATGCCCGTCCCGGTATCTCTGACGATGATCGTGAGTTTATTTCCCCCGCCAGCCTCAAGGGTGATCACTCCTTCGCCCGGGATTGCCTCAACGGCATTCTGGAACAGGTTCACAAAAGCCTGTTTCATCAGGCCCTCATCAATCGTTGTCTCAACATCGTCCAGCTTCAGCACTGCTTTAATGCGCGTGCCGGCGTCCTTTGCCTGCAACACGTTCGACAGACAACCCTCAAGCATCTCTTTAACGTTTACCTTCACCCGGTTGAGCGAGGCGGGCCGCGCAAAGGTCAACAGGTCGTCGATGATCCGGTTCATGCCGTTTATCTCTGCCACAACATCACGGATGATCTTTTGATCCGCGGGAGGCGTTTTTTTCGACAGAAGGTTGAGATACCCCGTTATCACGGCCATGGGATTTCTGAGCTCGTGCGCGATGCCGGCCGACATCTCTCCGAGCGCGGTCAGACGTTCTCTCAGTTCCATCTGCTCCTGGAGCCGCTTTACCTCGGTAAGATCGGAAAACGACAGGATAACGCCGAGCCCGGCGCCGTCGCTGTCCGTGAGCAGCGCCGTATTGAAGCCGAGCCAGATGCGTCCGGCCGGCCCGTCGATGGTCGCCTCCATCCTCATGGACGGCAGTTTCCTGTCAAGCGTCTCCTTGATCAGGCGGCTGATATCGCCGCTGCCGAAAATGTCCTTGCAAGTCTTGCCGCGCGCATGCCTGCTTTCGATGCCGAGTATCTCCTCGGCGGCCCGATTGGATGTCGTTATCCTGCATTCCGTATCAAAGGTGATCACGCCGTTCGTCACGCACTGGAGAATGTTCTCGTTATAGCTCTCGATGGTTTCGGCCCGCTGTTCAGCAAGCGACTTGAGCCGCTCAAGCTCTCGTTCCTTTTCCTTAAGCTGCCTTGTTACATCTTGGAAGGAATCGATGATGAAACTCACATCTTCTTTCTTTTCATGGGTGTCCTTGTTCAGGCCGAGCTCCCGGCGATAGCGTCGCGCCATGACCCACACAAAAGCGCCTCCGCTCGCGGCGATGAACAGACCAAGGACCACTATGGCGAGGGAATAAGCCGTCATAAGCGGATCAGGCCCAGGTACCAGGAGATAATATCATAGCCGTAAAATAGTGTCATCACCGCGCCGACTGCCAGAAAAGGCCCAAAGGGGATCACCTTGTCCATCTTGTGCCGGTGGAGAAGAATGAGCGTGATACCGACAACCGATCCTGCCAGCGCTCCGAGCATGATGGTAAGGAGCGCCCCTTTCCATCCGAGAAAGCTGCCTACCATGCCCATGAGCTTAACGTCGCCTCCGCCCATTGCTTCGATGTTTCTGAGCTTCTCCCACAGCCACCCGATGGCGAAGAGCGGCGTCGCGCCGAAAAGAAGCCCGATGAACGAGTTAAGGAAACCCGTCAGATACGGTCCCGCATGCGGCAGCAGGCCGCCAAGATGGAACGGCAGAGGGTCGGCAAGGGCCGACATGACGAACGGGGCAAGCATCAGTCCCGCGAGCATCCCCGGAAGCGTTATCACATCAGGGATGATCTGGTGATCATAATCAATGAACGTGATGACGATGAGAGCTGAGCAGAACGCCATGACAAGGAACGTCTCCCAGCCAATACCGAACTCGCTCACTGTCCATACGTACAGCAGGCCGTTCAAGAGCTCAACAGCCGGATAGCGCCATGAGATGGGCTCTCCGCAGGACCTGCACCTGCCCCGGAGAATGAGAAAACTGATAACCGGTATGTTATCGTAGAACTTTAATGATTTTTTGCAGAGGGGGCAGTGCGAAGGAGGGCTGACGATCGAACGACCCCGCGGCAGCCGCACGATACAGACGTTCAGAAAACTGCCGACGATGAGGCCGAAGAGCAGGACCACAACAGTAATCATACGACGGTATCCTCCGATTTTTTCGGCACGGTTGTAAACTCAGCCTGTTCGTGCTTCAGTTCGGCGATCAGTTCCTCCAATTCCTTTTTCATCCGGACAAGTTCCGAAAAGGCGGCAACGATCTCCTCATCTCTCAGCAGCTGTTCTTCTGCTTTTGATAATGCCGCCTTTGCTCTCAGCTCGACCACTCTGCGGCCGATCGTACGATGCAGTTTATCAATGCCGTCCTGGACACCGTCGATCCGGATCCGCATGCGGATGAAGTTCAGCTCCGACCTCGCCCGCTCGGAAAAGACGGCGGCGATCTCTCTGGTTCTCTCGTATCCCTTGTGCAGATTGATCAGCACTTTATCAAAGATGGTCATAGGCTACCTCGTTCATAGGGTCAGGGGTCAGGAATAAATTATGACCATTGACCTTGCATTTGAACAACTTTATCAGATTAGCCCCAAAATATCAACCAGGCTCTTCACGTAATGTTGGTGCCCCGTGGCGACGACCCCTGAGTGATAGACGCGCTCAAGAGCGTGCCTCCGGAGCCCGGTAAAATAACTCAGCCAAAAGCGGTACGAGCAAAGCGGAAGTACCGCTGGGACAGGGCTGAAAATTCAGATCAACCATGGCGCAATCAGCACGCTTGCGCGGCAGAACGAAGGGGCCATCGCCATGAACACCGAGGCAAATCCCCGTGCACCATAATCCGAAATGAGACTTCAACCCACGGATATGAGCCCGAGCCTCCCCTGCCATTTTCTCTGCAGAAGATCCCGGAGCCGGGGATACTGTGAGAGCTCCGGGTCTTTCTGTATGAGCTCGAAGGCCTCGGTCCTGGCCGTTTCAAGAAGGTCCGCGTCCCGGATGATGTTCGCGGCCCTGAGATCAGGCAGGCCGGACTGGCGCGTGCCGAAGAACTCTCCAGGCCCGCGAATCCTGAGGTCTTCTTCGGCTATCTTGAAACCGTCGTTCGTGCGCGCAAAGGCGTTCAGTCTCTCCCTCGCCTCTTCCGCGAACATTCTCGGCCCCATGAGGATGCAGTAAGATTGGTGATCCCCGCGGCCGACCCTGCCGCGAAGCTGATGGAGCTGGGCCAGACCGAACCGCTCGGGGTGCTCGATCACCATGACCGCAGCATTCGCCACATCCACGCCGACCTCGATCACCGTGGTCGATACAAGGACCTGTATCTCGCCGCCTTTAAAGGCCGCCATGACCGCCTCTTTCTCTTCCCCTTTCATTCTCCCGTGGAGAAGCCCTATCTTCCAGCGGGTAAACACATCCTTTTGCAGATGCGCGGCCATCTCGGTCGCGGCCTTCAGGTCGCTTTTCTCCGTCTCTTCGACGAGCGGATAGACAACGTACACCTGACGGCCTTTTTTCAGTTCACTCTCGATGAACTGGTATGCCTCCTGCCGCCTGTTCTCGAAATAGAGCCGGGTGACAACCGGCTTTCTGCCCGGCGGCATTTCGTCCACTACGGATACGTCGAGGTCGCCATACACGGTGAGGGCAAGGGTCCGCGGGATGGGCGTTGCGGTCATGATGAGGACATCAGGTTCGTACCCTTTGGACGTGAGCGTGGAGCGCTGCATTACGCCGAACCGGTGCTGCTCGTCAATAATGGCAAGGCCGAGGCGCTTGAATTTCACGCTCTGCTCGATGAGCGCGTGCGTTCCGATGACGATCTGCGCTTCCCCGGACTCTATGTCCGCAAGTACGCCCTCCTTTGCCTTTTTCCTGAGACCGCCGACAAGCTGACAAACAGATACGCCAAGCGGCCGCGCGAGGGTAGAAATATTTTTATAATGCTGCTCGGCAAGGATCTCGGTCGGCGCCATGATGCAGGCCTGGTAGCCGTTCTCCACGACCATAAGCGAGGCCATCATGGCAATAACGGTCTTGCCTGAGCCCACGTCTCCCTGCACGAGCCGGTTCATGGGCCGGTCTGCCATCATGTCCTTTTTGATCTCAACGATCACCCGCTCCTGTGCCTTCGTCAATTGAAAGGGAAGGCCTTTCCTGAGCTCGGATTCGAGCTTGTTGACAGCCTTGAACGATATCCCCTTCTTTTCAACAGACACGCCCCTCTTTTTCAGTGCAAGACCGAGTTCAAGCGACAGGAGCTCTTCGAAGCTCATTCTGCGGTGCGCGGCGCTCATCCCCCTGTTCAGAATGGTAATGTCCTTTTCTTTTGTGGGAAAGTGGACCTCGGCAATTGCCTCTGAAGCCGGCATGAGTGAGTATTTTTTTATGAGAACATCAGGGAGTGGTTCGGGCTGAGCAGCCCCGCAGGAATCGATGATGGTCTTCATCATCGCGCGAAGATAGCGGACGGACAAACCGGCAGTGGCGCGATAGATCGGGACCGTCCTGCCCGTGTGGATGAGGCTGTCCGCCTCTCCCTCGTCCATGATCTCGTATTCCGGGTTGTCGATCTGCGGTACGCCGCCTTTATAGGGATTGGACCTGACAATGCCCGAGAGGATCACCTTCTGGCCGGGTTTGAACGCCTTTTTCATGAACGGCTGGTTGAACCACGAACCGATGATCATCCCGCTCTTGTCCGTGATCAAGAGCTCGAAGACCTTCACCCGCTGTCTCTTCGTGGCCACGACCTCCGCGGAGACCACCTCGCCTGACACCGTTTCGTATGAGCCGTAGGCAAGCCGGGATATTTTTTTCAGATTGCCCCTGTCCTCGTAACGCCAGGGAAGATACGAGAGCGCGTCGTCGATCGTGGAGACCCCGAGCTTCTTGAGCAGCTCGGCGCGTTTGGGGCCTATCCCCTTGCAGTACTGGACAGGCGTGTCAAGCCGCAGGGTGGAGGTTTGCGCGTGAGCGGCCAGCGGGTCATGCTGGGCCAAGGCTTCAGGAGGGGTGGATGTCTTGCTCACAACAGGATGGACGGGCCCGCTTTCAAATGCCTCGATCAGTTCCGTTGCGCGAAGAACGCGTTTCTTTTTCTCGTCCGGGGTCAGGCTGTCGAATCCTGAAAAAACTTTTTCTATCTCCGAAAGGCCGTCAATGGGCTCTGAAACGCGCCTCAACTCCTGCACCTGCGCATGGATGAACTGCTCCATGGCCGCCAGGCTCTTTATGTGGGCGAAATTGTCCCGTGCCGCAAAGGTGAGCGGTTTTTTGATCCTGTCGAGGATGGTTTTCAGGTCGTCCATAATTTGAGACAATGAAATATCCAAATCTCAAGCACCAAATTTCAAATAAGCTCCAATCACCAAGTTTCAAACGTTTGACCTTTGGAATTTGTTTGGGATTTGACCATTGGAGTTTGGATATTGAGACGCAATCTGCGCATAGTCCGTCTCCCTATTGCTCTACAAAGATGAAGATTTTCTTCTTGCAAAGAGACTTAACCTATGGTAGCATACGCCTGCTTTTTAAGCAATCATTTTTGATTCCGGAGGTTTACAACGTGGCAGGAACCTGTGCAATATGCGGCAAGGGCGGTCTTACCGGAAACAAGGTAAGTCACGCCAATAATAGATCCAAGAAGGTATCGCTTCCGAACATTCAGCGAGTAAAGACCGTAGGGCCTCAGGGCACGCATACGCGCATCTATGCCTGCACGCGCTGCATCCGTTCCGGCAAGGTAAAGAAGATAAGCTAAACCACTGCCATGGACTCTGCTGAAAAATCCCGGGAACAGGACGCTCCACCCTCTTACCCGGGTTCCCTGCAGCACCCCCCGAACACAGCGAGCAGCACACATTGGTATCAATTGGCTTTAACCGTTGCGGCTCTCGCGGTTTTTTTCTCCTTCTTCGCGTGCCTTCCTCAATCATCACAAAAACCGCCGGACTCTTCCCGCGAAAAGACCGCGCTCCCTGGTAGGGAAAAACAGCCTAAGCTCGACTTTTCCGCGCTCGAAAAGCGCATCCACGACCTCATCAACAAAGAACGGCAGAAGCACGGCCTTTCCACGATCAGATGGGACGACGCCCTCAAGCGCATTGCCCAAAAGCACAGCGCGGACATGGCAAAGAGAAATTATTTCAGCCACACCTCTCCCGAAGGCCGCGACTTTTCCTATCGATACATAAAGAGCGGATATGCCTGCTCCATCACCATTGAAAACCGCGTCTACAAAGGCGCTGAGAACCTCTTTCAGAACAATCTCTACACTTCCGCGACCATGGTGAACGGCGTAATAAGTCATTATGACTGGAATACTCTGGAAGACATAGCAGTATCAACGGTTGCGGGATGGATGAACAGCCCGGGCCACAGGAAAAACATTCTTACCCCTGTCTGGCAACGGGAAGGGATCGGGGTTTCTATTGCGCCGGATGATAAGGTGTATATAACGGAGAATTTCTGCTGATACGCAACGCTTTCCATCCTTTGCTATAGAACTATTTCAGGCC
>DATDRO010000181.1:0-6253 GCA_035291685.1 Nitrospirota bacterium
AAATTTCGGAGCAGCCGTCATCATTGTCTCATACCGCTGTACTATAGCAAACACGCGGTCCCCGTCGATCTCCACCTTTCCGTCGGCCAGATTTTTAAGGTCCTGCTGACGCAAGAAGTCCATCGCCTTGTTCAGAGCAGGCGTCATCGAAACCTGGTGGTCGATGTGTTTGAGGTCCGTAACGATCATGACTGAGCTCCTGACCCGGACAAACTGGAACGGACGCCGGCCCCGACATCCAGAAGCAAGACCTGCCGGGGTCTTCTGGCGGAGGGGTGCTATGTTTTCTCCTCAAGGTATTCCCCGTAGAGTTTAGTTGCGCAATCCGGACAGATGCCGTGGCTGAATTCCGCCTCCGAATGCTTGCTGATATAGGCTTCGATCTGGGTCCAGTAGCCCGTGTCATCGCGGATCTTTTTGCAGCTTGCGCAGATGGGCAAAAAGCCTCTCAGCGTTTTTATTTCCCTCGTGGAATGTTCGATCTGGGTGAGCAGTTTCTGCCGTTCGATCGCGTAGCGAATGGAGCGCCTCAGTATGTCGCCGGAAACCTGGTATTTGACAAGATAGTCCTGCGCCCCTTTCTGAACGGCCTCTATGGCTGTTTCATCATCATTATGGCCTGTCAGCACGATGATCGGGACATGGGGCGCTCGCGCATGCGCCATTTCAAAAGTGCCGAGGCCGCGCCCGTCAGGCAGACCGAGGTCCAGGAGCACCACATCAAAGCCCCCTTCAGTCAGGCATTCCAGGCCTTTGCTGAGCCGATCCGCATGTTTCATGCGGAACGGGACCTTCAGGGCGTTGGACAAGTACCGCTGAATGAGAACCGCGTCGTCGGCGTCGTCTTCGATAAGCAGCACGGTGATCGGCTTCGTATTCATGGATGTTCTCCTGTCTTACGCAAGGAAGCCCGGAGAAGTCTGGCAGCAGGCCCCGATTCTTTATCCCGCCGGCCTTATTCGAGCATGCGTTTTTTCCATTATAGCACAGGAGCGAAGACCCGTAGGACCAGGGCTTGAATTATTGCTTTTGGTCTCCCGCCGGGCCACCCCTGACCGGATGATGTTCCACCGCATATCAACCGCGCGGATTCAAAAAATAAATACCGATACGGCAGCTCCGGCGAGCACCAGCCAGAACAGATCGAGGCCGCGAAAAACCAGAATGAGAGATGCTGTGCAGAACAAGGCACGCGCAGGGTCCCAGGGGATCTCCGCGGCAAATTTGATGGAAACGTAACCGAGCATTCCCACAAAACAACAGACGATCCCCCGAACCACTCTCTTGAAGATGGGGGAAGAGGTAAGTCTGTCAAGGAACGGGAGCGTAAGGGTGATAAGGACGAGCCCGGGGGCAAAGATATAGACCGTGCCGACCACGGCGCCCTGCACGCCTTTTATCAGATATCCGACAAAGGACGCCGTGATCAAAATAGGGCCGGGAGTGACCTGTCCCAGGGCTATTCCATCAAGGAACGTCTTGCTGTCGATCCATGAACGCGCCTCGACGACCTCATGGGCCATAAGCGTCAAAGCCGTATATCCGCCTCCAAACGCCACAATCTCGATCTTCGACATTACCGTCGCAAGGTCAAAAAGTTTTTTATCAGAAAAGTACAGGCAGAAGAGACTGGCAAGAAAAAGAATGACCAGAGAAAAAGCATGCACAAAAGAGCGCGACAGCCGCACCTGCTTTACGGCCTGCGCTTCCCCGCCGGACTTATAGAGAATGATCCCCATAAAACCCGCTCCCAGGAGCGCCATAAGAGGGGGAGTTTTAAGGAGCAATGCCGACGCGCTCATGAGCGCAAGGGTTATGTCCCGGGCCGATGAGAGGGAATTTTTCCCCAGAAAATAGGTGGCGTGCACAAGGATGCAGACCACCATGATCTCGAGACCGACAAAGAGAGAGGAAACACCGGGAACAGCATGGGTCCTTTCATAGACAACCGAAAAGAACAGCATGAGGAGAAAGGCCGGAAGGGCGAATCCGGCAAAGGAAACAAACATGCCGGTGATGCCCTTTATTCTGTATCCCGCGTAGGAAGCAAAATTCACCGCCATGGCGCCGGGCAGGGCCTGGCACAGGACAATGCCGTGGACAGCGGTTTCCTCGTCAAGCCATTGCTTCTTTTTTACCGTGAGATGCTTTATGTGACTTACCATGGCCGGTCCGCCGAAGGCCGTGGCGCCAAGCCTGAGGAAGGCGAGAAAGAGATGAAGAAATGACGGATTTCTATCCATGCGGCACGGGGTAAATTCTTTCGAGAGGAACGACAGCGGATGCGGACTTCGGCTGTTTCATGGTTTCAGATATGCGTAGCCTTCATGCTGTCTGCGGATCACTTCCGTGATTCCGGCAGGAACAATTTTTATAAAAGCGGGGAGTTCCGATTCCGTTACGGAGATCCTGCCTTCCGTCTTCATTTTATTGAGGGAATTTCTGCAGGCACGAAACCGCGCCCCCTTTTTTGAGAGTTCGCTCATCACCTTGATCTTTTGAGGGTCCTCATAGGCTATCACCGAATTACCATTGCCAAGGACTATTGCATCCACATTGTCGTTGCCGACCGAGGCAAGAAGATTTGAGACATTTCCCAAAGCGACGTTCCACCTGTCCATTTCATTTACATGAATTATGACCTTGAATTTTCCCATGATACCTCCTCTGCGAATAGATTATGCGAAAAGATGGATACGGTCTTGTCTTTCGTTGCATAATGTTGCAGAACGGGTGTCGATTAATCACTGACTGACGTGAGCGTACTATAAATGCATGAATATGGCAAGGACTATCTGTGGACCTGTCTGTGGACCTGTCTGTGGACCTGTGGACCCATAAGTATCCTCTTACGTTAGTAGGCGTACTTCATCAATTTCTGCAGCACCTCTATGTGCAGAAGTTCCGAAGGAACGATGCGGAGCTCGATCAGCTCAATGTTTCCGTCATTCGAGTATGTCGGCTGGGCGGCGGCAACAAAATAAGCCCGGTATCTTCTTCCGAGTTCGGGCTCCGCGTTAAAGAGAGAATCCTGAACGAGCCCGACCATTCGCTGTACCTTCATTCTCTCCGCGGCGTTCGAACTTCTCGTCCATTCTGAAGGAAAGCGGGCATTGATAAGAACGAGGCTGATATTGGGTCTCGTATGTTCGTCCTCCAGGAGAGAAAGAAAAACGCGGGCGAGCTTCTTCAAAACGGTCCGCGCCGGGGCTTTCACCGTGCCGTTTTCGGAAAACAGCAGGGACTTTTTTATAACCAGGGAACTCGTTTTGACCTTAATGCCCATGATCGATTCGGCCCCGAACTCTTTCTGAAATGTCAGGTTGATGCTCTCGGCGAATTCGTTCCGGGGCTGGGAGATGGCAAGGGCGGGTTCCAGAAACCGCTGGATCTTGATGGCCCGGTAATAGAGCAGCGCACTCAAGAGCAGCAAGCCGATCAGCGCCAGGCTGAGGACCGGGCCGGCCGGCGGCACATATTTCCACAGCGATCTGCCGCTCATGGCACGGTTTCCTCCAGGCGCTCCAGTTTTTTTATCGCGGCATTGAAGTCCGCTTCGGAGACGTTCGCCGGCTGATGAATGGCCTTATTCCGCAAATACAGGAGGTCGCTGAACAGACCCTTGCCGGCGCTGCCGATGCAACGGCCTTTGTCCATCTCCTTCAACCCATCGGAAAGCACCGAGAACGTGCGTCCGAGCACGGCAGAGGTGAAGGACATCAGCCGCTTCTCAAGATGATATCCCAGCAGAAGGGCGGCAACGACCTTCTCTCCGGTCCGATAATATTCCAATGCCTGCCCGGCCGATACGCCGCCCTTTACGATATGAATATTTTCCCTGGATTCAATTTCACCAGGCGCCAGCCGTTGAATTTTTTGATAGACTTCCACGCATTTGTCGAGCATGTTCTTCTCAAGATAGGATTCGGCAAGGAGAAACAATTCGCGGATGCTGTTCGCGCCTTCCCGCTGTTTCACGGCAAAAGAATACGCGCGGCGCATGGCTTCGGTCTTGTCGTCCTTCTTGTCGAGCACATCGAAATGCCTGGCCCAGCGCTTGCCCTTCAGAACGTTGTCCTTCGTGAAGCGAAAGAGACGTTCCGAGACCTCGCTTTTGTCGAGTTTCCCGCTGATGACGATGATGTTCAGCGTCGGATGGGTCTCAAAGAGCTCCGGCAGGGCATCGATGCCCTCGTTCATCTTGTCGAATTCCACATCGAGGGTCATGAGATCGAATATCTGGGTTGTCAACACCCGGACGGCATCCCTGGCGCTGACGGCCTCGTGAAACCGCAGATCGGGCTCATCCCCTCCGATGGCCCGCTGGATCTCGAGTTTCAGAAGCTCGCGGTCCTCGAAGTCGTCGTCGGCGATCAGCACTTTAAACATCCGGCGCCTCCTCGACAAAGGGAAGATTGATGATGATCTCCGTGCCGACGCCGGGCGCGGTATATTCCTTGCCGATCCTGATCCTGCCCGCATGAAGGCCGACGACGTATTTGGCAAAATAGAGCCCCTGTCCCCAATTCTCGCCGACGCCGCGCCCCTTGTAAAAACACAGGTCCGACTGCTGTTCATCCATCCCGACACCCTCGTCCCTGACCGAGACCGTCACGTATCGTCTGCCGCCGTCCCTGTCCATGGAGCAGGACACCAGGACGCGCGCGCGGGGCGAGTCCGGTTTTTTATATTTGACGGTGTTGTCGAGCACGTTTTCAAAGACCGTCTTCAAGAGCGGCGGGGCGGCATAGATCATGGGCACGGTCGCACTCTCGTGGACCGTTATATCGGCCAGGTCCCCGTATTGTATCACCAGGTCGCCCAGCGTGGATTTAAGGTCGATATTTTTGAACTCGACCAGGCCCGCCTCGCGTTCATCGGATATCTTTTTAAATATCTGGATGTCGGCAAAAAGTTTATCGAGATTGTCGTCGATGCGCGCTTGAGCATCCGGAGGGAGGCCGGGAAGCAGGTCGATCCTTCGTTTTATCCTGCCGAGGTTGTTTTTAAATTCATGCCCGATGGTGGCGGAGATGTAGCGAATGAACTCGTTACGCCGCGCTATTTCCTGGTTTTTCAGCACGAGAAACATGTTCTCTCTGGCCCTCCGCTGTTTTTGCTGATACACGACGGACAGGTACATGCTGAAGGCGGCGAAGGAGACGACCATGGTCACCAGAGAATAATAAGAGACCCTGCTGGACGCGTCGAGCAGCCCCTGCAGGATCGACATGCGCCGGCCGGTGCCGGCATCCAGCGGGATATTGCCCAGACCCTTCCACGGCATCAGCCACGGCACAAGCCGGTCAAAGGGCGGGATGAACCGGTCAAAATAGACCATGCCCAGGACGAGCCAGATAAAAAGCATAAGGGCCGTCAGCGCCAGGAGCCTTGCTTTGCTGGAAATATTGATATCGGACATGAGTACTATACTGTATTACAAAATGCCGGTTTTTACAATAGGAAAAGGACTAACAGCCGTGAGTCGTAAGGCGTGAGGTGTGAGAGATACGGGAGGGAGACGGAGGGCGACGGAGGGAAGAACGAACGAACTTAGGGGGACTATAGGATGTCCCTAAGTGCCCCCAACTAATTTTCAGGGTTTAATAACCTGTAGTAATCTGATTTCATCTCTTTCAATTTCGTTGCCATTTTGTCAACTTTCTTCCTATTGTTCACCTTTTTATAGGCTAAGCCGAGAACATAATAGTGGTAAGCAGCCACATCCATATCGGATGCTTTTTCTAATGTATTGATGGCCAGCTGGTACTGGCCGGTCTTCAGGTAAGCTTCGCCTAAAATCGTATAATTATTAGCATAGTTCGGCTCAAGCTGAATGATCTTGGTAAACTCAACAATTGCTTGTTCGTATTTCTTATTATTGAAAAGATCGGTGGCAATAAAATACCGAGCTTTCCAATTAGATGGCTCATACTTAAGAGCCTCTGAAAATTCTAATAACGCCAAACTATAAAACTCTTTTCTATATCCATACTCGATTAACAACTTATCGTTATTTGGAATATTACTATCACGACGTCCTTTAATGACATCTGCAAGCGCGTGTTGTTGAGCGGTTTCAAATGATTTACGCCATCCCTCGTAAAATATTACACCAAGTTCAAAATGCAGGTCGCTGGTTTCAGGTTTTAACTTTATCGCTTTTTTGAATGACTCAATAGCCTCGTCGACCTTCCCGTCAGCATTAAACCGCCGACCATTTGCAATATATTGGTCCACTGATAGCGTTTCA
>DATDRO010000182.1:0-6805 GCA_035291685.1 Nitrospirota bacterium
GGATATGCCGGAGATGCCCGGTTTGAAGGTCGCGCTTCACAAGAAATGCTTCCAGTGTCACGTGGGCATCGGGGAACTCGGCTCCTCGCCCAAGGGATGCGTCAAGACGTGCCATGCCAGGAGATGAGCACGGCCCACGTATTAGAAACCATCAGAAAAGTTTAGGAGGACATATCCATGTCAGAGAGTAAAAAGGGGCGGCCAACGGACGACCCTGAGCAGGACGCCGGGAGCGGCGCGGAGGGATCGTCACTTCCCCCGCTCTCCAGACGGAAATTTCTTTCGATATCGATGCTGGCAGGAGGGGCCGCGCTTGCCGCTCCGGTGCGCTCTCTCGCCGCGCCGGAATTCGAAGGCTGGCCGAAAAGTTTCGGCATGCTGACGGACTTCACCGCGTGCGTGGGGTGCAGGAGCTGCGAAAAAGCGTGCAACGAAGCCAACAAAATGCCCGCGCCCGACAAGCCTTTTGACGATGCCTCGGTTTTCGAGGAGC
Organism: Nitrospirota bacterium; assembly: GCA_035291685.1. Taxonomy (GTDB): domain Bacteria; phylum Nitrospirota; class UBA9217; order UBA9217; family UBA9217; genus DATDRO01. The sequence goes on from DATDRO010000182.1 coordinate 494, forward strand.
AGAGGTGGCCCACGGCCAAGACCTACACCGTGGTAAACCGGTACAAGACCAAAGCTCAGCCGTCGAAGCCCGTGTACCGGAAGATCCAGTGCAACCATTGCCTGGAGCCGGCCTGCGCCACGGCCTGCCCCATCCATGCTTATACAAAGACGCCGGAAGGCGCGGTCATCTATAACGAGAATCTCTGCTTCGGCTGCAGGTACTGCATGGTCGCGTGCCCGTTCAACATGCCGGCCTATGACTACGAAAGCGCGCTGGAACCCAAGATCGTCAAATGCATCCTCTGTTACGGGAGGATCAAGGAAGGGAAGCTTCCGGCCTGCGCCGAAGCGTGTCCTGCCGGGGCGATCACCTTCGGCAGAAGGGAAGACCTGATCAAACTCGCCCGGAAAAGGATCGCGGACAACCCCGGAAAATACATAGACCACATTTACGGAGAGCGCGAGGTCGGCGGTACTTCCTGGCTCTATCTCTCCGCTGTGCCGTTCGAACAACTTGGTTTTCCGGACAATCTTCCCAAAAAAGCTCCCATCGAACTGACGAAGAGCTATTTGTCCTCGATCCCCGTGATCTTTACGACATTTCCCGCGATATTCGGCCTCTTATATGCGGCGTCTCACCATCGAGATAACGAGGACGGCAAAGAACAGGGCCCTGAGCGGCACAAGGAGGTCAAGTAATGGGTAACGGAATTCACACTGCGTCTCCCTCTCCCGCGTCATCGCGGGGATTCAAGGAATGGTTCATGGACAAACTGTTCATGGGAATGAGCAGGTCGGAGTACGCCAAATCGCTCGCCACACCGTTCAATGCGATCGCTGCCCTGATCCTTATGGCCTCAGTGCCTGTTTTCATGATGCGATATACGAAGGGGCTTGCAACGGTGGTCGACGGTTCAAGCCAATACCCCTGGGGACTCCTGCTCAGCTGGGGGATCTTCGCCGGCGAGCCGATGTTCGCCGCCGGCTTCGTGGTGGCGGCGGCATACTATCTGTTCGGGATGAAGTCCTACAAGCCGCTGGTGCGCCTTGCGGTGCTGGGCGGCATGCTGGGGTATGCCTTCGCGGCCTCATACCTGCTGATCGACCTCGGCAGGCCGTGGCGCATCTACTACCCCATGCTCATCAACTTCGGGCCTTCCTCGGTCCTGTTCATCGTGGCGTGGCACGTGTCGTTGTACTCCACGGTCCAGCTCCTGGAATTCTCCCCGACCATTCTCGAATGGCTGGGCTCGAAGCGGCTCCACAAGTGGGCCGTGTCCGTGACCGTAGCGCTCATCATCGGCGGCGTCATCCTTTCGACCGTGCATCAGTCGGCCCTCGGGGCCATGTATCTCATGACGCCGGGCAAGCTGCATCCGTTGTGGTATTCACCGCACCTTCCGCTCCTGTTTTTCAGCTCCGCGATCTTTGCGGCCATGTCGTTCGCGATCCTGCTCGCTTTTGTGGCCGTACGATACTTCAAGAACAAGTGCGATGAGCACTTCATCACGAGTGTACCCCGCCTGACGATGAGCCTGGGCAAAGGGGCCGCGCTGGCGATGTATGTGTACTTCGCGCTCAAGGTCCTCGCCCTGGCCCAGGACAATAACTGGCACCTGCTGTTCACGCCTTATGGTTATTGGTATCTCGTGGAACTGCTGGGCTTTGTGGCGGGACCGATGGTCCTGTTCACCATCGGCGTGAAGTCTGAAAGTCTTGCGCTGATCCGGTTCTCTTCATTGTATGCGATAGTCGGGGTGCTGGTGAACAGGGTGAATATCAACCTGATCGCATTCAACTGGAACCTGCCCGATCATTTGCACCACATCATCCCGCCAGGGACCGAGCTCATGATGATCCTGGCGATGGTCACGCTCCATGTGCTTGTCATGAGGTGGATAATGAACAGGTTCCCGGTAATGCGCGATCTGCCCGAATACAAGGGCACGCATTAAGAAGCAAGCAGCTCGTAGCTGATGGCTCATAGCTGAAAGTTTTTACCCCGTTAGAGAAAGACACTGATTCCTGTCGGCGGCTAATTAATAGGTGCTTACATGATCTCTAACGGGGATCACCAAATTCCGAGATGAGCCCAAAGGGGATGGCATGAGAGTCCGGGCGTATATGATAGGGGTCGTGCTTCTTGCGTGCCTGATGCTTCCTGGTGCGGGGGCTTTTGCTCAGGACGGCGCGGGGGAACAGGAAAAAAAGCAGTGCCTCAAATGTCACGGAGAGCAAGGCTCGGTGAAGAAATTTCCCGACGGGGACTTTGTCTCGACCTATGTGGACGCCCATGCCCTTGATATGTCGGTCCACCGGTCCCTCAGGTGCACTTCGTGCCACAAGGAGTTCACGAACCAGCGTCATCCGGACCGTGCCTTCAGGAACAAGCTCCAGTTCAGGATAAAAGAGTCTCATGGATGCCGGGACTGCCATGCCGAAGGGACCATCAAGTCCCGGGCCATCCATGAGGCTTTATTCAAGAAAGAAGCAGCGGGAGAGGCGGTCGTCTGCACCAATTGCCACAGCGCCCATGCTGTTACCCACATCGCCGGGGGCAACGTGTCAAAGTCGGAGGAGAAGTACTGCCTCCGCTGTCACGCCTCGGAGAAGAAGATGGTCTTCAGGAGCGGGGAGTCCGTTTCCACCCGCGTCAAGCTCGCCGAGCTTCAGGGCTCACCGCACAGAAACGTCGGCTGCTCGGATTGTCACTTCGGCTTCTCCAGCGAGGAGCACCCCCGCCGGCAGTTCCGGTCCGAACGCCAATACCGGCTTTCGTCCTCCGAGATCTGCAGACGCTGTCATTTTGACATGTACACGAAGGCGGCCGAAGGCATTCACTACGCCATGCTCAGCGTGGGGAAGCTGGAGGCGCCCACGTGCATCGACTGCCACGGCGGGCACGCGATCTCATCGCTCGGCAACAACAGGCTCGCGGTCGTCCAGAAATGCAAGACGTGCCACAGCGAGGTCTATGAGGTTTACGCGCGGAGCGTCCACGGCGGCGCCCTGTTCAAAGAGAATAATAAGGACGTCCCGATCTGTACCGACTGCCATTCATCCCACGGCATCAAGGACCCCTCGTTGCCCGAATTCCACGACACCATACCCGATACGTGCAGCAAGTGCCATTCGAACGCCGTTCTCATGGGCAAGTACGGGCTGTCCACCGAGGTGGTGAAGACCTATCTCACCGACTTTCACGGCGTCACGCTCGGCCTCTATCAGAAAGAGCAGAAAGAGTCGCCGGAGCGCTACCGGCCTGATCGGCCGATGGCCGTCTGCACGGACTGCCACGGCACACACGGGATCGCCGCTGTTTCGGGCGCCGGCGTCCAGGCGCTGAAAAAGACGCTGCTGAAGCGGTGCCAGACGTGCCACAGAAACGCAACCGAGAATTTCCCCGATGCGTGGCTGTCCCACTACAAGCCGAGCCTGACGAACGCTCCCCTGGTTTTTATCGTTGAACAGTTCTACAAGATCATGATGCCGCTCATGGTGGTCGGCCTGCTGTTCCAGGTCTTTCTGCACATCTGGCGCTATCTGGTGAACAGGTAAGGAGAGATCCTAATGGTGTACAGAGAGATGTCAGACAAAGTGGAATATATCAGGAGGTTCAGCTTATACCGCATCGTCGAGCACCTTGTGCTCATCGCGCTCTTCGTTGTTCTGGCGGTGACCGGGCTTTCGCAGAAGTTCCACGCCCTCGGTATTTCCCAGTCCATCATCATCGCCCTGGGGGGGGTCGACAGCGTGAGGTTCCTCCACCATGTCGCCGGCGTGTTTTTCACGGCGCTTGCTCTGCAGCACATTCTCGCAAACTTCAGCGTGATTGTCTTCCGGCAAGGGGAGCCATCCATGCTTATTACCGTGAAGGACGCCCAGGACGCCCTGCATAATGTCAGATATTACCTGGGTCTGGCCGATCAGCCGGTAATGTGCGACAGATACAGTTATAAGGAAAAATTCATCTACTGGCTTATTCTCCTGGGCGGCATCCAGCAGATCATTACGGGGTTCATCCTCTGGTTTCCCGTTGCCGCGACGAAATACCTTCCCGGGCAATTCATTCCTGCCGCAAAGGCAGTCCACACGAACGAGGCCATGCTGATCTTCCTTCTGATGGCCATCTGGCATATCTACGACTCCATGTTCAGCCCGGAAGTTTTTCCTCTGAACAAGAGTATATTCACGGGATATGCAGAAAGAAGACCGGAAACGCAGGAAAAAAATTCAGGGAACGGGCAAGGCTGACGATCGCCCTCCCTTCATATCAGTCCCCTCCGGCGCAGCGTTCAGCGGATATCCGTTATTGACAGAAATGGCCCGTTGATGTATGGTTAAGCTTAATGCAGAAGAAGTTAATCATAGCCGTACTTCTTAACGTTATCCTGATCTCGGCCACGCTCGGAATAATCAGCTACTTCGCGGTCCATGAAAGTATCAATCGATCGCTGCAGAGCAGGCTCGCTCTTGCCAGGATCATCTCGAACTATGTCGAGGTTTTTCTCAACAACAACCTCTACCGGCTCAAAGACATCTCCCTCTCGGGCAAGCTCAACCTGAAAGACCATGACTGGCGGCCCGAGAAAAGGATGCTCGAAACCGTCTACAAATACTCCCTGTTCACGGAAGGCGTCTTCCTCCTTGACAAACACGGCAATGAACTGCTGACCTATCCACCACACGTCGACTATTTCTCGAATCTCACGTACATCACCTACGTCAATCAGGTGCTCCAGACCGGGAGGCCGGTCATCTCCAACGTTTATACCATCGAACCGCTCAGAAAAAAGGTCATATTCATGATGATGCCCCTGCGGGACAGCGAAGGCAGGATCAACGGCATTGCCGGCGGCATACTCGGCCCGACGGAGCGTTTTCTGAATGAGCTCCTGCAGAGCGGCAAGATCGAGACGAACAGCTATATCGAGATCATCGACGCGAATGAAATCGTCGTTGCTTCGGACAATCCCTTGCGTGTGTTTCAGCACCATGCCCATGATTCCACGCTGAGCAAAATGATCACGGAAGGCAAGGACGGCATCATGGAATGCCGGCACGGTTTTTCCCATCCTGATGCAGTGAAGAGGCCGGTCGACCGTCTTGCATTTGTTCCGCTCAGCGTGGCCAAGTGGGGCGTCATTGTGGGACAGGCCGAGGAAGATATCTTTGCCCCCGCAAGCGGCCTGGAGAAAAAGTTCCTCTTTCTCGTGTTCATATTCATCGGCACCTCGATTATTTTTTCCATCGGCATGAGCCTGAACATCGTCAGGCCCCTGAGATCGTTAATAGCCTCGACGAACAAGATCGCATCGGGCGATCTTTCGACACCGGTGGGAAATCTGGGAAGTGATGAGATATTGACGCTGAGCAATAGCTTTGACGACATGAGGCAAAAGCTCGCGGAGTCTCTGGAGAGCATAAAGAATCAGAACGTGGAGCTTGAGAACCGTGTCGTGATACGGACCAAGCAGATACGGGAAAGCAGGCAGAAGATAGAGGACCTGCTGAAAAGGCTTATTTCATCGCAGGAAGAGGAGAGAAAAAGGATAGCGCGGGGCCTTCATGACACGATACTTCAGGACACATCAGCTTTTTTAATAAAGCTGGACATATGCAGACTGCACCCTGAACGCGTTACCGTGGGGAAAATAGACGAGATGAGGAAGATCGCGATGGAAACCATCGACAATATCCATCTCGTTATCAAGGATCTGCGGCCTTCCATCCTTGATGATCTTGGTTTGGATGCCGCCATCATGTGGCTGCTGACGAATCATCTTCACGAAAAGGGGATCCGTTATTATCTGGACGTTGAGTCCCCCATCAAAAAAAGGCTGCTTCCTGAGGTCGAAATAACCCTTTTCAGAATACTTCAGGAGGCAATTATCAATATCGCACGTCATGCAAATGCGGAAAGCGTTATGGTTACCTTTGACGCGGGGGATAATTATCTATTAATTATCATAGAGGACGACGGCGATGGATTCAACATCGATGAATTAATGAAGCATCCCATTGAAGGAGGCAGAGGCCTGGGAATCACGGGAATGAAGGAAAGGGCTTCCCTCATCAATGGGATATTGCAGATTTACTCGGTGTCGGGCGAAGGGACAAGGGTGTGCATACAGGTCCCGTTGAAGGACCAGGTGGAACATGTCTAAGATACGTGTGTTGATCGCGGATGACCATGCGCTGGTAAGGGAAGGGATCGCCGCATTTCTGAAGTTATGCGATGACATTGAAGTGGTCTGCGAGGCGTCTGACGGGATCGAGGCCATCGAACGCGCCCATAAATTCAAACCCGACGTCATCCTCATGGACATCG
>DATDRO010000183.1:0-5087 GCA_035291685.1 Nitrospirota bacterium
CGAGGGGCCCTTTGCCGTGTACGTGGCGCTGTAGACGGCGGTGAGTCCTATGAGGGCGATGACCGCCACGATCCCGACGATCCCCCAGGGTATGTTAGTGAACCATTTTTGATCCGACATTTTTCATGTACTCCTCTATCACTCTCCTCGCGATCGGAGCGGCGGCCCCGCCTCCGTGCCCGCCGTGCTCAACGAGAACGGCCACGGCGATCCGGGGGTTTTCGACCGGAGCGTAGGCGATGAACCAGGCATGATCCTGCATTTTGCCAAAAAGTTTTTTTTGCGGGTCCTTCTGCGCGATGACCTGGGCGGTGCCGGTCTTTCCGGCCACGGTTGCGATCGGGGTCAGCGCTCCATGGCCCGTGCCTCCCGGCTCCGAGACAACGCCGATGAGCGCTTTGCGCACCTCATCAAGCGCGGCGGAATCGAGCACGACCCGGCCTTTCCGTTCAGGCGATATCTCTCTCACTCTTCCCGTCTCCCGGTTCCGCGTCTGAAGGACCAGATTGGGGCGGTAGAACAGGCCTCCGTTCGCGACGGCGCCGATCAACTGGCAGGCCTGGATCGGGCTGACCTGAATAAAACCCTGTCCGATCGAGTTGATATAGGTGTCGCCCGGATACCAGGGTTCGCCGAGCCGGTCCTTTTTCCATGCCGACGTGGGAATGAACCCCGGCTTTTCATCCGGCAGCTTTATCCCGGTGATCATTCCCAGGCCGCTGTTTTGCGCGTACCGTGCAATGCGGTCGAAGCCGATACGCTCTCCCATCGTGTAGAAGTAGACGTCACAGGATTCGACAAGCCCGCGATGGAACGAGAGCGTCCCGTGACCCTCCTTCTTCCAGCACCGGAAGGTGTGCTTGCCTGACTTGATGAAACCGCTGCACGTTACCTTGTCATCGAGCTTTATCGCGCCCGAGTCAAGCCCGGCGAGGGACACAATGACCTTGAAGATCGATCCCGGCGGATACACGCTCTGGATCGCCCTGTTGTACAGAGGGTGAGAGGGGTCGTTGGTGAGCTTCACCCAGTCTTTCGGGGCTATTCCGCGCGGGAAGAGGTTCGGGTCGAAGTTGGGGTGGCTTACGAGCGTCAGGACCTCGCCGGTATTCGGGTCCATGGCGACCACGGCGCCTGCGCGGTCGCCGAGCGCCTCCTCAGCGGCCCTCTGCGCATCGAGGTCGATCGTCAGGTAGAGGTCCATTCCCGGCTTCGGGTCTTCGATGCCGAGGTCTTTCACCTTGGTGCCGGACGCGTTCACCTGGATCATTCTCCTGCCGGAGGCCCCGCGGAGAAATTTATCGTAGGTCTTTTCGATCCCGCCCTGTCCGATGAGAAGCGAAAGTTCCGCCTGTTCCTTTTTTCGCTGCGTCGGCGAGACCTTTCCGATGTAGCCGAGCTGATGGGAGCCGAGCCCCCCGAAGGGATAGTGCCTGCGGTGTTCGGGTTCAACGATGACGCCGGGCAACTCATCCTGGTGGGATTCCACGATAGCCACCGCTTCCCAGGGGGCCTCTTCCCGGATCTTGACGGGCTCGTACTTTGTTCTTGTATCGGCCGCGTCATCGAGCGCGGAGCGAATGGACCCGGCGCTCATCTTGAGAAGAGAGGCGGTCTTATTGATCGTCGCATCCATGTCCCGTGTGTCTTCCGGCACGATGGAGATGTCAAAGGTGAGGACGTTCTCGACGATCGGCCTGCCGTACCGGTCATAGATGATGCCTCGCGGGGGCCTGATCTTGACGGGACGGATGCGATTGTTCTCCGCGAGATCGTAGTAATAGTCGCCCTTCACGACCTGAAGGAACCAGAGGCGCGTAAAGAGGACGAGCATGAACACGACAATGAACGCCGCAAAGAAGGGCAGCCTCCGCTGAATATCGACGGGATTCTCCTGTTCCATCTATGCCTCCCGCTGCAGGGTGCGCCGTGTCAGCATGGTGATGACGCCCTTTTTTGTAATGAGCTGTAACAGGACCACTCCGAACAGTCCGGTGTAGAACGCCCGGGGGAGCATATTGCCGAACACCATGCTGAAGAACGGCACGGAGCCATACAGTATTTCGATGAACACGGCAAGAAAGACCGACTCCATGAGGCTGAACGCGGCCAGGAAAGCGATGTTCGACAAGCTTGAGACATTGAGCACCCGTTTGCCGAGAAAGCCGGCAAAGAGACCGGCGAGTCCCTGGGTGAATCCCATAAGCCCGAGGTAGCTGGCGGCGTTTATGTCCTGAAGAAGCCCGACGACTATGCCCGCGAATGCCGCCTCGCGGGGGCTCGTCAAGAGCCCGATCACGTATACCACGATAAGGCAAAGGTCCGGCGTGATGCCCGCGACCGAGAGCGGACTGAGCAATCTGGCTTGAAAGGGGATGACGAGCAGGAGGACTATGAGATATACCCGGGGCTTCATTTCTTCAGCACCAGCGCTTCCTCGAGCCTGGAGAACCTGACGATGGGTTCAGCCACCACGCTCTGGAACGGACTGGCCTCGTGCTTGCTGACCTTGACCACCAGGGCCACCGGCAGGCCCTTGGGATAGATGCCGTCGAGACCCGAGGTGACGAGCAGGTCGCCCTCCTGCACATCGGCATAGTAAGAGACATATTTGAGCGCGCAGTGGCTGAGTTTGCCTTCGAGCAGGCCGTCCTCCCGGTTTCGCTGCACCCTGACGGCAAGGGTGCTTTCCGGATCCGTCAGAAGGATCACCTTCGACGTTCCCGGCAGTATCGTCTGAACTTTGCCGACGACGCCCGCCGCGGTGATAACGGCCAGGCCCTTCTCGATCCCGTTTTCCGAGCCTTTACTGATCGTAACGGTGCTCGATGCCGGAGATACCGTTTTGCCGATTATCTGCACGACGACCGCTGATGGAGGATACAGTTTCTTGAAGTTCAGCACCGCCCTGAGGCGCTCATTCTCCGCAAGAAGCTCGTTGGTGAGCTGGTTCTCGACACGCAGATTGTTCAATGTTTCCGTGAGGCGGATATTTTCCCTCTGGGTGCCGATGAGAAAGACGTACCGGGTCCAGACGGACCCAACGGCATTAAAGGCGCCGCCTATTGTCCGTTCAAAAAAACCTGACACGGCCAGGACCGGCTTCTCAAGGAACAGGAAGCGCCCACTCTTCACCTGGGCGGTGATCAGCCAGAGCAGGACAACGAAGATAAGGAGCGCGAGTGAGAATGTTTTGTGTTTTCCGACAAACCTGAGCATGCGAGTGAGAACCGCTTCCGTTTTTGGTTACATGACGACCTTTTTGAGGATATCAATATCATCGAGTACCTTGCCGGCGCCGAGCACCACGCACGTGAGCGGGTCTTCCGCGATGATAATGGGAAGAGAGGTCTCTTCGCGAAGGAACACGTCCATTCCCTTGAGCAAGGCGCCCCCGCCCGCCAGGACGATGCCCTTGTCGACGATGTCGGCGGCGAGCTCCGGGGGCGTGTTCTCAAGCGCCTGCTTGATGGCGTTCAGGATCTGGTTCACCGGCTCCGAGAGCGCTTCGCGCGCTTCGTCGTCGTCCAGGATGAGCGTCTTGGGGATGCCGGAGACCAGGTCGCGACCCTTGATCTCCATGGTCTGCCTGTTCGAGTCTGTCTTGTACGCCGATCCGAGGTCGAGCTTGATCTGCTCGGCCATCATCTCGCCGATCAGAAGGTTGTACTTGCGCTTTATGTAATTGATGATCGCCTCGTCCATCTTGTCGCCGCCCACGCGTATGGCCTTGCTGTAGACCACGCCGTCCATGGAAATGACGGCGATATCCGTGGTGCCGCCGCCGATGTCCACGATCATGTTTCCCGAAGGCTCCGAGATCGGGAGGCCGGTCCCGATGGCCGCCGCCACCGGTTCCTCGATCAGGTAGACCTCGCGGCCCCCGGAAGACAGGGCGGCGTCTTTCACTGCCCGCTGCTCCACCTGCGTGATCCCCGAGGGAACGCCAATCACGATGCGCGGCCGGATAAAGGTCTTCCGGTTGTGCACCCGTTCGATGAAGTAGCGGAGCATCTCGCCGGTGACGTCGAAGTCCGAGATGACGCCGTCTTTGATCGGGCGGATCGTCCTGATGTCCCCGGGAGTGCGGCCGAGCATCCGTTTTGCCTCCGTGCCCACGGCGAGCACCTTGCCTGTTTTTGCAGACATGGCAACGACCGAAGGCTCGTTGCAGACGATCCCTTTTCCCTTCACATAGACCAGGGTATTCGCCGTGCCCAGATCAATGGCCATGTCGTTCGAAAACCAGCCCATGATAGAGTTGATAAACATCTTCGGAAGAGGCTCCTTTCATGAAAAAACGGTACCAATGTCAAAATCACGCAATAATTTCTCTCAATACTAAATATCCGTACTGCCCTCGTCCAGGACGTCTGGTTCTTCCGGGGACGGTTCCGACTGAGTGTCGGTCTTGGGCTCGGTTTCTGTGACAATCGGGGTCTCCAGCACAACCCAGGTGTTTGCCAGCAGATCGCCGATGCGCATCCCTTTTTCGTCTCCCATGGCGGTCAGCCATTCCACGGCGAGCGCAAGAGGTCCGAGGACCCATCCGGCGTAGGGGACCATGAAAAGACCGTATGCCAGGGCAAACGTGATATTTCTGATGATGGAATCTTTAGCGCTCGTTGCCTGTTCTGGGTCGTCGATCGCTGAAACGCGCAGTCCGACGGCCTTTTTCCCGAGGCTCCTGCCTCCGAGCAAGCTGTCACGCATGAGGATGTATCCCGATGCGGCCAGGAAGCCGATGACATCCGGCAGCCGGGAAAGCCCGATGACGAGCAAACAATCGACAAAGCCGGCAATGGCTCTGGTAGTAAGGTCCGCTTTGCGCAATGAACCTCCTGAACTTTCACATCATAGCAAAACAACAAGGCGATTTCAAGGATAAAGTGGGAGCGCGGGTGGCGCGGGTTTAAGGGCTCGTTTGGTTTTTTTGATAAAAAAAGAGGATTCCAATAGAATTGACTCATGTCACGTTTTGCAGGAGTGTTGATCGACCTTGTTCTTCTTTATTTCCGTTTTGGATCCGGGATCAGGGGCAGTGAGTGGTGTCACGGCGCGTTGGGGGCTCTTGAGCATAACGGCGA
>DATDRO010000184.1:0-4243 GCA_035291685.1 Nitrospirota bacterium
CATGAGAAATGCGATAATTACCTTCATACGGACCTCCTGTTTTTATTTTCGTCTTATTTCAACTCTCCGCCGTAGTACCTGCCGGCGGCGGATAGCCGGGAAAATGTGTCCAGCGCTTCCTGATTGCATCACTGTTCCGCAGTCTGCAGCAGCCGCGCGATGGCGCCCTGTTCCTCCGCGGTCAGCCTTCGTCCGGAGCGGAGCTCGTGAACAAGCTGTTTGATGCGCTCCCAGTCACGCGCGACGAGCTCCGTCATCTGTTCACGGTTCCTGAGCGCGTCCTGCCGATACTGCGGATTGCGCATGTTTTTCATGATGGCCCCTTTGAGCCATTGCGTATCGAATGCGCCCCAGACACCGCCGCCGCTGCGGAGGTTCGTATGCACCGCGGGCGCCACTTCATAAAGATAGATCCGCTGGAGCTCGGACCAGTCATAGCTCGACTGCGCAAGGATCCGGGAGATGATCTGCAGCTCATGCTCTCCCAGTTCCTGCGCCAGCCACAGGCAGGCGATCGACTGCCAGACGGCCAACCGCTCTCCAGCCTCCTCCGCATGAGAGAACAAAGTTGTTCCTGAATGAGGAAGACGGCTACGCCGGAGATGATCGCCGGACGACTGCTTCCCGGCCATTCCCGGTGTTCTGTTCGTTTCTTTCAGTACCATGGGAAGTACCTCCTCTGATACAACAGTGCATGAACGGTCTCGCTCCGGCTGATTTTTCTTCGACGTGAAAATTACCATGTACCGTTCAGCCTTCTGTTGTATGCTTGAGTACAAATATCCCAGATACCGTCTTCAGAGTCAAGGTACTATTCACGGGGAGGATTTTTTTTGAGGGGAATATTCACCAGATAAAGAAAGAAAGGCGGCCGGGCGGCCGCCCCTGAATCGTCTACTTTATGAAGAGCAGGAATCCGTATAGGCGTTCTGGTGGAAGATCGCCGCCAGGCCGAAGGCGCCCCCCTGTTCGTGCACTTACTCCACGACCGTGATTGCCAGCCCGCTTCCCTGGTTCACGATCTTGTTCGCGACATTGCCGATGATCGAGTGCTTGCCCTCTGCGCGGCCGCGCCGCCCTATGATGATGGTCTGGTAACCGCCGTCCTTCGCTTCCTCGAGGATGCTTTCGGCCACGTCCGTGGAATCGGAGATCGACTTCGTCTGGATCTGCTGCGGCGTGATGCCCTCCCTCGTCAGCGCTTCGATGGCCTTCTTGAACACCGGCTCCATTTTTGCCTTCCGGTCCGCCAGCCATTTGTCAACGACCTTTTTCCTGTCCTTTTTTTCGTCTTCACTCAGGAAATGCCCTTCGTCCCAGAAGATGGCGGGAAGGTTCGGCAATACGTGAACGAGGGCAATCTTCAGGTCATTCGACCCGGCAAAATACTGTCCCGCATAATCCGCCGCCTTTAACGCGTCTTTCGAGTCATCTATGGCTATCAGTATTTTTTTCATCTTCGCCTCCTGGAAGTTTTCTCCTTGTTGAAACTGAACACGATAAGATCGTTCCGGCCGCATCGATGCCGGACCTCATGCTCTCTATTAAAAGGATAATACAAATTGCGTGAAAAGGCAAGGCGGGGCCGCATCTTGTGTCAAGCCAAAATAGAAATGTCCTATTGTTACCAAAATAGCTCGTAGCGTCGGGGTCGGCGTGGCCGGTGGACATTATCCCCGACGAATTCTCGTTGCCCGTAAAGGGCAACGCCGCAACTGCACTATGACGGATTTTCCGACCGCACATACTATCCAAAATCGGAGCAATAGTCAATACCTCTCCGCAAAGTGCTGCATTGAAAAATACTCCGGGAAATGATACTATCACACCAATCATATTCCCTGATACAGGCTGATAGACTGGATTCTAACCATGCTCTTGAAAGGAAGGACCGTCTCATGATAATAGGCATTCCGAAAGAGATCAAAACGGAGGAATTCCGCGTGGGTGTGACGCCGTCCGGCGTACGGGAGCTCAGAAGGGACGGCCATACCGTGCTCGTGGAAACGGGCGCCGGAAGCGGGAGCGGGATTTCCGATGACGACTACCGCAAGGCCGATGCCGATCTTTTGAGCCGTGAGACCATTTTTAAAAAATCGGAACTCATCGTCAAGGTCAAGGAGCCTCTCCGGCAGGAGTACAACCTCCTCGAAGAAGGCCGCGCCATCTTCACCTATCTCCACCTCGCGCCGAACAGGGAACTTACCGAACTCCTTCTCCGAAAGAAAATAACCGCCCTGGGATATGAGACACTCGAAAGGGACGGCACGCTGCCCCTGCTCTCTCCCATGAGTGAGATCGCTGGCAGGATGGCGCCGCTCATGGGCGCCTACCACCTCCAGAAATTCAAGGGAGGTTCGGGAGTTCTTGCAACGGGCGCGAGCGGCGTACGACCCGGCAAGATACTCATACTCGGCGCCGGGGTCGTAGGCACGAACGCGGCCCGGGTAGCTGTCGGCCTCGGGATGGAGACCATGGTCATGAACAAAGGCGCGGAAAGGCTCCGGGAGATCGATGAGATGTTCCTGGGGAAAGTGAAGACCCTGCCGCTCGCGCATCACACGATCGCTGAAGAGATCAGGGACGCCGACATGATCATCGGCGCGATCCTCGTGCCGGGCGGACGGACGCCCATTTTCATAACGCGACAGATGCTCGGGACCATGAGGAAAGGTTCGGTCATCGTCGACGTGTCCGTAGACCAGGGAGGGTGCGTTGAGACGTCAAAACCGACCACCCACGACGACCCGGTGTTTGTTGTGGACGGCATCGTCCACTACGGTGTCGCGAACATGCCCGGCGCCTATCCCAGAACATCGACCTTTGCGCTTACGAACGCCACGCTGCCGTACATCAAGCTGATCGCAAACACGGGAGTTGAAACGGCTATCGAAAAAAGCGCCGAAATCCGCAGCGCCCTGAACACCCATCAGGGAAAGATAACGAACAAGGCCCTGGCGGAGGCAATGGGGGCCTGATAACCTCACCACGTAAACGCAAAGAGCTGCCGCCCGATTCTAATTCAGCCGGGGTTTTCCTTCACACTTCAGGGAATAGCCGCTCAAGCTTATATCTTCTTTACCCACCTGCCGCTTTTTCTCAGCTTGCCCGTGATCATGGCCTGAACAAAGCGCGACTTGATCTGTTTGCTGAGCAGGGTCTTTTTTATCGGCGGCAGGTTCAGGAACACGCCGAGGAAGCGATTGAGGACCTGATGGGTGAGGCTCCCGGGATCGCTGAACAGGAGGTGCTGGAGCTTTCCCCGTTCGAGCGCCATATTCACGACCCTCTCCACGGTGTTCACCGGCGTGATCACGCGCTCCGGTCGCGTGGCCATGTGCATCGCCTTTTTATTGCACGTGGCTGCGCACACCCCGCATCCCAGGCATATTGATTCATCCACCTTCGCGGAAAGCGCGTACTTCCCTCTCTGAGAAAACGGAACAGGGACCAGGGAGATCGCGCCTATGTGGCACGCACGGGCGCAGCGGCCGCACCCCGCGCAGGCGCTTCCATCGACCGCGGCGATGAAGTTGCTCGTCTTGACCGCGTGCGGCAGGCCGTAGCGGTTGATGCCCCTGAGCATCATGCAGCAGCATCCGCAGCAATTGCAGATGAACGACGGTTTATGCTGAACGTTGTCGCAGATCTGGACAAGCCCGAGCTCGCGCGATTTCGCGAGCAGGTCGAGCAGCTCTTCTTTCGAAGCCTTGCGTGCGAAATTGTGCCGGATCAGATGTTCTGCCGCTGTAGAAAGGCTTATACACGTCTCGACCGGTTTATCACAAGCCGTACCCAGGTGCCCGGCCTTATGGCGGCAATAACACACGGTGATGCTCCCGCCCTTTGATTGTTTGACCAGGTCCGTGCTGCGTTCATAGTCCAGGACAGAGGGCATATCTCCCGCATCGATGGTGCTTTCGTCCACGAGCGTGCGGCCGATCACGGTCTCTCCGCCGAAAATGCCCTTTGCAAAGGCATCGTCACCTTCCATGTAGTCATGAAAATGACGGGCAAGGTCTTTCTGGGAGACGTCCTTTCGCACGCGCATCATCGCAAACTCAAAGAACCCGGCAACCGGCGGAGGGAGCATATAGAACGCCTCTCCTGTTCTGGGGTTCTCCGTGTCAAACACCAGGCCCTTGTCTGCCATGCGGTCCAGTTTGAGTTTGAGCGTGTCTTTGTTTTCCTTGAACCTCCGAGCCAGGGTGTCTATTCCCGTGGGAACGATTGGCAGGCGCGC
>DATDRO010000185.1:0-5311 GCA_035291685.1 Nitrospirota bacterium
GCAATCATTCCCGTCAGGACAGGCCGGACTGATATGGTCCCCGAGCTTGCCCGAACAATGACTGCTTCCGGCAGGTTTGATGTCCTTGATGCCGGGAAGGCGACGGCCTATCTGAAGGACAAGCAGCAGGCCGGACCATCCCTTGTCAAAGAGATGGCGAAGGAATTCAACCTTGACAGCGTGATAGCAGTCAGAACATATCCTTCCGCGGGCAAGCTGTTGATCGTCGCGAGGATATTCCATTCTGCTGATCCAGGGCCGCCGGACACCTTTGCGGCCCTTCTGGACTCCGGGTCCAGGCCGGTTGCAGGCGCTGAGGCCCTGCCGCTTGCCGTGTCTGCCCGCGAGAAGGGCGTCAATGCGCCCGACCTGCCTCTTGCGGCAAGATATTTTGCCACGGCGGACCTTGACGGCGACGGGAGGACTGAATACGTTTTCTCCGACGGAGAAAGGCTTTATATTTACCGGCTCGATTCTTCAACCTGGAAAGAGGTCTGGGTCCAGTCCCCGGACAGCACGGGAGGGGTGAAACATCTGTATCTCGATGTGGCGGACGTGAACGGCAACGGCAGGCCGGAAATATTCGTGACGTTCACGAAAAAGGGAAAGGTCTCGTCAGCCATATTTGAAGAACAGAACGGAACGTATCGCCGGATAGCGGAGGTGCCGGGTCTTGTGCGCGTCCTCCTGTATCCCGGTAAGGGGCCGGTTCTGATTGTACAGGAAGTCGACGAGAAACGGTTTTACGGCAGGACGACGAAGCAGTACTCCTGGTCAGGCGGCACGTATGTTTCCGTCGCTGACTTTTCCCTCCCGAGGGAGGTCAATCTCTACGGGTTCGTCATTGCTGACTTTGGAGAGGCCCATCCGCTCATTGTGGCGCTCAATGAAAGGAACCGTTTGCGCGTCTATTCCCGCGAGACCCTTATCTGGGAAAGCGAAGAGCGCTATGGCGGGACCGAGACGCTGGCTGTGGAGTCCACGGCAGATATCTATGACGTTGAACAGAAGGTGTCCATCAAATGCAGGTTTTTTGCCGTGGACATTGACGGCGACGGGAAGGAAGAGATCCTCACCCCGAAAAATCTCGCCGCAACATCGTTTTTCACAGCGAAAGAAGCGGAGATTCGCGGCATGGAGTGGACCGGAGCACGACTTGAGCAGACGGTGCGCATAAAAGAGGTGCCGGGGGCTGTTCTGGATTTTCAAATGACACGACAGAACGGCACAGGCGTACAGCTTATCGCCCTGGTGGAGGTAAGGGGCGGGGCGTTCTCAAGACCAGGCTCGCGGCTGATCACGTATTCGATCCGTTAGGCGCTTGCGTCTATAAAAGCGACAAAAGATCGTCGTTATCACGTAGAAGCTCAACATAAGCCCTTTCAGGGCTCATCTTAAGCCGCCGGTTACGACGGCGGCAAAGAAACGGGGTGAACGAATGAAAAAACTTTTTGTTATCGTGATCGCAACAGTGTTGATGGCAGCGGGAGCGGGAAGCGCCATTGCGGCGGATGGGAAGAGCGGCGCAACCGTTGACGGCACGTTGTCGATAGCGACAGAACCGGTGGGCGGCTTCGGAAATACCGTAGGCCTCGGGGTCGGCGCGAGTATGGATATTACCGACAGTATAAAGTTGTCCGACAAGAATGCGAAGATCCATCTTCGCGGCGACCTTACGTACTATGAATGGGATGACACGCAGTTGGGGATCGATATTTCGTATCGGCGTATCATCGCCTTCGGCGGCGGCCGGTACTTCATTCCCATGGGCGGCAGAAGCGGCGTGGCGCCCTATCTTGAAGGCGGCCTTGAGCTGAGCTACGACGAGGCAGAGGTGGCGAGTTTCTTTGGAAAGGCGAGCGCGACGGAGATCAACCTCGGTCTTGCCGGCGGCGCGGGGCTGGAGATCCCCCTTGCCGACAACCTCGTGCTCGGGTTCAACGGCAGACTCCATTTGATTGCCGACTCCTTCCTCACGCTCGGCGCATCGCTGGGTGTGAGATTTTAGCCGTGCAAATTCTCGGTACCCGCACCCGGAAGGCGCGTTGCCTCCCGGGTTTTTATTTTTACGCACGGTTTGTCATCCCCGCGTGACAGTGTCCTGCCTGACCTAAAATTACAATTTTAGATTGTCAGAACAAAAAAAATAAGAAGAAAATACTTGCAAACTGCAACTTTGTGTGATAGCATTTTTTAATAGTTTGAAGGGCGGAAACGGCCCTGCTCCGGTTTCTTGCGAGGAGGCGGCTTGGATTGTGACGGTAATTACCAGGATTTTATTAACAGTTTAACCGACCCCATCATGATCATCGAGCCGGGATGGCGTATCGGCATGGTGAACGACGCCCTCCTTGCCATGCAACAGGATACGCGCGAGAATATCATCGGCCAGCCCTGCTACAAGATCCTCCACCACCGAGACACGCACTGTGAGACGCCTCACGGCGAATGTCCTTATGCCGAGGTCTTTGAATCCGGCAAACACATCAAGGTCGTACACAATCATTTTACAAAACAAAACCAGGAAGTTATCGTCGAACTCACCGCTTCTCCGATCAAAGACAAGGCCGGCAAGGTCGTGCGCATGTTCGAAGTGATGCGTGATGTGACCGCGGAGCGGCGGCTTCAGGAAGAGAACAGGCAGTCGCTTGCCTTTCTCGACGGCGTGCTCGACGGGATCGGCGAGGGTGTCGTGGTGATGGACCGGGACTACCGGATCCTCTCCGCCAACAAGGGCTACCTCCGCCAGATGGATTCGAACAAGGACGAGATCATCGGCAGATACTGCTACGAGGTCTCTCATCACTTCAATTCCCACTGTATGGACAACGGCCACGACTGCCCGGTCAAGGTCACCTTTGAAAAAGGCACGCCTTCCATGGCCATGCACACGCACTATGACCACCACGATAAACCCGTGTACGTGGAGTGCCATGCCTACCCCATCAAAGATTCATCCGGCGCGGTAATACGAGCCATCGAAACGCTGAACGACGTGACCGCCCGCGTTCAGCTTGAGCAGAAGGTGAAGGAGTCCGAGGGAAAGTACCGGGACCTGTATGACAACGCGCCTGACGGATATCTCTCTCTCGATGAGAACGGAGCGATCGTGGAGGTGAACCGGACATTTCTCGACATGCTGGGCTATTCCCGGGGAGAGATCATCCGGAAAATGCAGTTTAAGAACCTGCTTTCGAGCGAGAGCGCTCAGTTCTGCAGCACGATGTTTCCCGAGTTCAAGAGGGGCGGCATGCTGCGAAACCAGGACCTCACGGTGATCAAAAAAGACGGCTCTCAGCTTCCGATAACGATGAATGCCTCGGCCGTATTTGGTATGGACGGCAAGTTCGTGATGAGCCGGTCGGTCATCAGGGACATCACCGAGAAACGGAAGATGGACGAGGAAAAGAGAAAGCTCCAGCAACAGCTCTTCCAGTCGCAGAAACTCGAGGCGCTCGGCACGCTGGCCGGCGGCATTGCCCACGATTTTAACAATCTGCTCGCGTCCATCATGGGATACGCGTCGCTCGCAAAGGCCGAACTTTCTTCGGACCACGCGGTCTACCGGCATGTGAACATCATCGAAACCGCGTCGGTCCGGGCGGCGGAGCTCACGCAGCAGCTCCTTGCCTTTGCCAAGGGAGGGAAGTATGATGCGAAGCCGAACGATGTGAACGCGATCGTGCGCGAGGTGGAAGCGCTCCTGTCCCGGACGATAGATAAGAACATCACCATTGAACTGAATACGGCCGAGGGCCTCTCTCAGGCGGTCTGCGACGCGGGCCAGGTGCAGCAGGCGGTCCTGAATATTTGCATCAACGCCCGCGACGCGATGTCGCAGGGGGGCAAACTTACCATCGAGACCGAGAACATCTCCCTCGGAAAAGAGGATGTGAAGACGCTTGTGGACATTACCCCCGGGAACTTTGTTCGTATAACCATATCGGATACCGGCGTGGGCATGGACCGGGAGACGAGAGAGCACATCTTCGATCCCTTTTTCACCACGAAGGACAAGGGAACGGGACTGGGATTGTCTTTGGCGTATGGGATCGTGAAAAAACACGGAGGATTTATCCAGACCTACAGCGAACCGGGCAGGGGGTCCACCTTCAAAGTGAACCTGCCTGCCGGGCGGGCGGGGAAGGAGTACCCTCAGGAGGAATTGGATCGGGTCCTCAGGAAAGGGTCCGAGCTTGTCCTTGTGGTGGATGACGAGCCGATGATCAAGACGCTCGCCCGTGACATCCTTCAGCGGTATGGATACACGGTCCTTGAGGCCGAGGGCGGGGAAGAGGCGATCAATCTGTACAGCGGGCAGTGGAGAAAAATCTCGCTCGTGCTTCTTGACATGGTCATGCCGAACATGGACGGCAGGGAGGTCTTCCGCAGGATCCGGGAAATAAACCCCCGCGCGAAGGTCATTGTATCCAGCGGATACAGCCATGACCGCGACGCGGACGACCTGCTCGAGCAGGGCGCCGCCGGCTTCGTGCAAAAACCCTATCGCATGACCGATCTTTTGAAAATGCTCGAGAAGGTTCTGGATAAGCACTAACAGGGTCAAGGGGCAAGGAAAACCTTCAGAAGCAAAACCCCGACCCGTGACCCCCTTTTTATGGATTCTGCAGTTTCGCGGCCTTCACCACGTGCTTCAGGAGCACGCGGGTGGTGACCGTGCCGACGCCTCCGGGCACCGGTGTTATTGAGCCGGCCGTTTCCTTCGCCTTTTCCGTGTCCACGTCTCCGTACAACTTGTCGCCTTCCACATTAATGCCGACGTCCATGACCGCCGCGCCCTCTTTGATGTAGTCAGGCGTGATCATTCTCGCCTTGCCGATGGCGGCTACGAGGATGTCCGCGCGTTTGCAGACCCCGGGAAGGTCTTGCGTTTTCGAGTGGCAGACGGTCACGGTCGCGTTCTCTCCCAGGAGGAGCATGGCCATGGGTTTGCCCACGACCATGGACCTGCCGACGACCACCGCGTCCTTGCCCCTCATCGGGATCTCGTAAAAACGGAGCATTTCCATCACGGCCTGTGGCGTTGCCGGCGGGAACCCGGTCATGTCGCCGGCCATGATCTTGCCCGCATTCACGGGATTGAAGCAGTCGATGTCCTTCTCGGGCGCGAGCACGTACTTTACCACCTCTTCCTTGATCTGCTTGGGGAGCGGCCGCATCACGATGATCCCGTGGATGTTCCTGTCCGCGTTCCTCTGCTTCAAGGTCTTGACGAAGTCGTCCTGGCTCGTGGCGCCGGGCAATTGCTCGATGTCGCAGAGAATGCCGTTCTTCTCGGCCATTTTCCGGG
>DATDRO010000186.1:0-6092 GCA_035291685.1 Nitrospirota bacterium
GACCGCACCGAACACGGAAAAATGAGGGGTCCATGCGTGCGCGGGAATGAACAGAGCGTCGGGGGATGCATCAAGTACGATCTTCAGAAGTTCCTTCGCGTCAAGTCCGAGAATAGGCCTGCCGTCCGATTTGAGGTTCCCGATCTTTGACAAAGACAAATTAATTCTCTCGGCATCCGCAAAATCCGGCACGAGGATAACGGTGTGGATCTTCCTTGTCCTCCCCTTTTTGCTGTAAATGCAGCTTATCTCCGCGGAGAGAATGAAGAAAACGTCCGCCTTGCATGACTCGGGGATATCGGTCGCGCAAAACTCATTCCTGAGCATGGACAACCCGTGGCCCGCGGGCAGAAGCTTTTCGTTCAGTTCCTTGAGCCACCCGGGGTGGGTGAAGTCGCCGGTCCCGATGACCGTGATGCCTTTGAGCTGCGCCCATTTCCAGATGCCTTCGGGCGACATGTCCTTGCTCGTGGCGCGCGAGTAGTGGGAATGGATGTGGAGATCAGCGATGAATCGCATGAAAGATTATAGCATGAAAATACATTTTTGCCACGCATAACAAATCAGTTCGCCTGCGGCAACACCAGGAGCCAAGAGCCATGCGCATTGAAAAGGGCTTTAACGGAAGAAGTTTTGGGGCCGTTTATTTTCTGATTTTTGGTTCAAGCAGTGAAACACGTTTAGTGAGGGCGTCAAATTCTTCGTAATCGACTTTTCTTTTCAGTTCGACTTTAAGGAACTGAACGTCGGACTTGATGATTTGTGCGTCTTCCATCAGAGACCCGATCATTTCGGTGTGAGTCTTCTGCGTTATTTTTATTTCCGGGTATTGTTCGGCAATGAGATCGATTTTTGATTCAAGGTCTTCCTTGAAGATTCCGACGACATGCTGAAATTCAACTCTCTGCTCGGCAAGTATTTCCTTTAACTTATTTTCAGTAATATCCATTGCGGCAATCTCCTTAAAAAAGGATACACAGATATTAAACGGAGAAGGGTGTTTTGTCAAACATATCCGGTGCGCGCCTTTGACGCCCTCGTATCACCTCTCCAACGCAAGTTTTCCTTCCGCCATCCGAAATACCCGGTCCGCGCGAATGGCCAGCTTGTCGTTATGGGTCACGATGATGAAGGTAGTGCCTTTCTGCTTGTTCAGGTTCTGCAAGAGTTCGTGGACAGCCTCACCGGTGTGAGTATCGAGGTTGCCGGTCGGTTCGTCGGCCAGGACCACATCGGGATTGAGCACAAGCGCCCGCGCCACGGCAACGCGCTGCTGCTCCCCGCCCGAGAGCTCTCCGGGGCGGTGATGGAGCCGGGCGCCAAGTCCCACATCGGTCAGGAGCCTGGTGGCAAGTTGAACGGCCTCTTCTCTCCCGGCGTTCCTGATGAGCGCCGGCATCATAACGTTCTCGAGAGCGGTAAACTCAGGCAGTAGATGGTGAAACTGGAACACGAAGCCGACGTGTTCGTTCCTGAACTGCGCGAGCCGGTCGTTGTTCAGTCCGAAAACATCAACGCTGCCATAGAGTACCTTGCCCGACGTGGGCCGCTCAAGACCTCCCACGATATGGAGAAACGTGCTCTTGCCGACCCCCGACGCGCCCACGATGGCGAGCATCTCGCCTTTCCGGATGTCGAGGTCGACTCCGCTCAGGACGTGGAGCGTCTCCGGGCCGCTCATGAACGACTTGCGGATCTGCTCGATATGGATAAGAGTCGTCTTTATTTTTTATCTCCCGACTTGACGTCTTCTTTCAATTTTTCAACGGTCTTTTCTATGGTAGAAGCCCCTTTTTCAATTTTCCCCTTGATCTCCTCGGTGCTTTTGCCTGCTGATTTCAGCAGCCTGCCGCCGCCCAACAGCGCAAAGAGTATTACCGCAAGAGCAACAAATATCAGAACCAGGAAAAGTCTTTTCAACCCGCCTTTCTGCGCCATACGTCCTCCTTGGACAAGGTTTTCTCTGTCACTTGTTACCGTTACCTGTTGCACGTTCTCTTTTATTCGTACCGCAACACCTCAACCGGGTCCTGTCTTGCCGCCTGCCACGAGGGATAGAGCGTTGCAAGAAAGCTGATGCCGAGAGCGGTGAGTGATATGAACAGGACATCAAGCGTCGAGATGAAAAGCGGCAAATGGCTCACCTGATACACGTCCCGGGGAAGTGATATGAGATCGCTCTTCGTGATGATGGAGACCGCGCTGTAGCCGATGACAGAACCGATGATCGTTCCCACAACGCCGATGACGAGCCCGGCGAACATGAATATCTTCATGATGCTGCCGCCCGATGCGCCCATGGACTTCAGGATGGCTATCTCCCTGCTCTTTTCCATGACGATCATGGTCAGCGTACCGATGATATTGAACGACGCGACGATAATGATGACGACGAGGATGAGCGACATGCCGATCTTTTCAAGCTTCAGCGCGGAAAAGAAGTTCTTGTTCATCTCGATCCAGTTCCGGGTAAAGTAAGGGAACCCCGCTTCCGACTGGATGGACGCGGCGATCTTGTCTGCCCGGTAAACCTCGTCCACGCGGACCTCGATGCCGCTCACCCGGCCCGGCATATTGAAAAATTTCTGGGCCGCGGGGATCGATATGTACACGAATCCCGTATTATAGTCATACATGCCCGCATCAAAGATGCCGACGAGTTCGAACTTTTTCATCTTGGGAACGATGCCTATCGAGGTCTCTTCGCCGAGAGGGTTCACCATGGTAAGCGTATCGCCGATGACCGCGCCGAACTTGCGGGCAAGGTCCTCTCCGATGACTATGCCGGGCAGCTTCCTGCCCTTGGCCTCGAGGTCCATGAGCGAGCCTTCGGTCATGTTCTTCTGAAGGCTCGTTACCCGTCCCTCGTTCTTCGGATCAATTCCGCGGACGACAACGCCCTGTACCCGGTCCTTTGCGGTGAGCATCGACTGGTTATAGATGAACTGCGTGGTGGCCACGACGTGCGGCACCCTGGAAACCTTCGCCTCGAGCGCCATCATATCGCGGGTCCCGCCGCCGCTATGGTCCATAACAACAACGTGCGGCACGGCCGAGAGGATCTTGTCGCGGAAATAGCCCTGCATCCCGGTCATAACCGAGAGCGTGATGATCGACGTTGCCACGCCGATGACGACGCCCGCAATGGATATGAAGGTATTGAGCGATATCGTGCCAAAGCGCTTTTTGGTCTTCAGATAGCGCAGGCTGACGAATATTTCGTAAGGGATTTTCATGATAGCAAAACAGAATTCAGTAGCCAGAAGTCAGGAGCCAGAATATTCTGACTCCTGAATACTGACTCCTGGCTTCTATTATTTTTCCTTCTTCATCTGTGGGAATAATATCACATCCCGGATGGAACTGGAGTTCGTCAGCAGCATCACCAGACGGTCGATCCCGATGCCCTCCCCTGCTGCCGGAGGCATGCCGTATTCAAGGGCGCGGATGAAATCCTCGTCCATCTGGTGCGCCTCTTCGTCTCCTGCCTCGCGCTCCGACACCTGCTTCAAGAACCGCTCTTTCTGATCAACAGGGTCGTTCAGCTCCGAAAACGCGTTCGCGAGCTCCCTCCCGGTGATAAAGAGCTCGAACCGCTCCACATGATCCGGATCGTCTTCCCGCTTTTTCGAGAGCGGAGATATGTCGGTGGGATAGTCGGTGATGAACGTCGGCTGGATCAGTTTCGTCTCGACGAGCGCCTCGAATATCTCGTTCAAAAGCTTCCCGAGCGGCTCTCCGCCTTTTAATGAGGCGCCGAGCTTTTTTGCATACTCGCGGGCCTTGCCCGCATCCGTGAGAACATCAGCGGGCACTCCCGCCTCGCGCAGGGAATCGATGTAGGTGATCCTTTTCCATGGCGGGGCGAGGTTTATCTTCCGGCCTTCGTACTCCACCTCTGTCGTGCCGAGCACCTCCATGGCCACCGTGCTTACCATCTGCTCGGTCATGTCCATGAGAAAACGATAGTCGACATAAGCCGTGTAGAATTCGAGCATGGTAAACTCGGGGTTGTGTCGCGTGGATATGCCTTCGTTCCTGAAGTTCCGGTTGATCTCATAGACCCGCTCGAATCCGCCGACAAGAAGCCTCTTAAGATAGAGCTCGGGCGCGATGCGGAGGAAAAGGTCCATGTCCAGGGCATTGTGGTGGGTCTTGAACGGCTTGGCGGTCGCGCCGCCGGGGATGGTCTGCATCATCGGCGTTTCGACCTCAAGGTAGCCCCGGGAGTTCAAAAAATTCCGTATCGATTGGATGATCTTTGTGCGAAGGAGGAAGACCTTCTTCACCTCGGGATTGACGATCAGGTCAACATACCGCTGCCGGTAGCGGATCTCCACATCAGTGAGGCCGTGCCACTTTTCCGGCAAGGGACGGAGAGATTTTGAAAGGAGCGTGAAATCTTCGACGTCAAGAGTCAGCTCGTTCGTTCTGGTCCGGAACAGGAAACCCTTCACGCCGATAAAATCGCCGATATCGAGTTTCTGAAACAGGGCGAACTTCTCCTCGCCCAGCGTATTTTTCTGAAAATACAGCTGTATCTTCCCCAGATCGCTCTGGAGATGAGAAAAGCAGGCCTTGCCGAAGCTCCGCATGGCAACGATCCTGCCGGCGACCGTAGCATCAACGCGCTTCTTCTCGAGATCTTCCTTGGTTGTGCTGCCGTACGTATCAATGAGGGCCTGCGCGGTCGTGGTGACATCGAACCTGCCGCCGTACGGCTTTTTCCCCATCGCGCTGATCTCTGCAAGCTTCTTGAACCGCTGCTGGATCAGCTCGTTATAGTCTTCCATCTAAATTCCTTTCGAAAAAATTATTATCGCCTGATTATACTGAGGAGACACCGGATCTGTCAAGAATATTCGCAAAAATCAGCGGTTACGAAGCCTTTACTGATTAAAAAAGGGGAATGTGGATTTCACATTCCCCTTCAACGCCTGGCGAACTTGATTGTATCTGCTTGTTGATAACCTTGCTACTTGGAAATAACCCTGATGAAGTCGACGCCCTCAAATACGGTATCGTTTACAGTCCCGGTTACATGGACAGGCACATGATATCCGATCGGCAAGGCGGCAATAACATCGCTCCTCTTGAACTTGACCGTTATCCTGTCGTGGTCGTGCTTGCTATGGTCATGGTCACAGCCGTGATCATGATGGTGGTGGTGTATATGATACGGCCAGGGCTCTGCCGGGATCGTGCCCTCTAGGCGGATCGACGATATATCAATATCCGATGCCTTGTATCCATGAGGCAGTTCAATCGTTACCTTGACCCATTTCCCGTCACTTTGTTTATTCAGCGTCTCGGGCTTAAACTCAACATCAACTGAGATGCTCGTCTGCGAAAGATATATCTTGAATGTTGCCATGTCCATCCAGACCCCGTAGCGGCTGCCATCATACGCGCGTGCGCGCCACGTATACGTCGTATTATTCGCGAGCGGCGTGCTGACCGTAACTGAGGTGATTCCTGAGCTGTCCTCGGCAATATTGGCTGTGGACCAGACCAGTGTATCACCGGTATAGATTTCAAACTCATACGTGAGCGTGCTGCTGTCCGGATCCATTGCATTCTGGATGGAGAGGGTGGGCGTGAGCGTGCCGACGCTGCTTCCCTCAAGGGGAACCACAAGTACTGGTTTCGACGGGTCGTCGTTACCCGTATTTACCATGAAGGAGGAAAGGGCCGTCCAGCCGCTCTCGAGCTGCCCGTCATACGCCTGCGCACGCCAGTAATACGTATGGTTCTCCGCGAGCGATACAGGCACGGTCCAGGATGTTGTTTCCGGCGTCTCGGGTATGTCTGTCCCGCTGGTTGTAAGTACCTTCATCGCGGCATCTTCATACACTTCAAACCGGTATGCAAGCACATCCCGGTCAATGTCCGTTGAGTTTTGGATGGTCAATGTCGGAGTAAATACATTTACCCCTCCGCCATTTGACGGGCTGATCAGCACCGGTGTTGACGGCGCATCATTCATGGTATTTATAAAGAAGCCGACCATGGTTGACCAGGGACTTTCCGCGAGTCCGTCGCTTGCCTTCGCGCGTACATAGTACCGGGTGTTATCGTGCAGTCCTTCGATC